>NZ_QAIM01000277.1:0-4631 GCF_003061035.1 Acidovorax sp. HMWF018 | reverse complement strand
CTAGTGGATCATGCGCTGGCAGCTATCAAAAAAAGAGCGACCCTGGGGGCGCTCTTTTTGTTGGGTGCGGGGTTGAGGTGCTTTGCTATGCACCGGCCCGTCGGCGGTGGGCCTGCGCTGGCTCAGGCCTTCTTCACCTCAATGTGGTACAGCCCCCAGGGGCACAGGCCAAAGCGTTCCTTCACGGGCTTGTCCTTGAAGGCGGGCAGCACGTCGGCGTCGTACACGGCCCACTGCGGGCCCAGGCCGCCCAGGGCCATGGGTTGGCCGTCGATGTGGGTGGCGACGATCATGCGGTAGGCCTGGGCGTCGGCCATGCTGATGTTGACGTTGTAGCCGTCCACCGCGCGCAGGCCCAGTTGCACGGGGCTGCCCGCGGCCACACCGGCGGCGGCCAGCACGGTTGTGAGCAGGGGGCCCTTGAGCGTGTGGGGCTTGCTGTCGTATTCGAGCGTGGGCTTGATGGTGACTGCGGGCATGCGCGCCAGGGCGGCGGCGTCCAGCGCGAAGGCCTTGTCAAACTGGATGCCGTGTTTGCCCATCATCTGGTCGATGGTGGTGTCCAGCGCGCCGCGGTTGGACTGGGTGATGGCGCCGCTGATGGTGAGCAGCGTGGGGCCACTGGGGGCCTTGGCTGGCGTGGCGGCGTGGCTGCTGCCCGTGGCCGTCCACAGGCCAGCCAGGCCCATGCCGGAGGCGACGAAGTTGCGCTTGTTCATGCTCATGGGAGGGTGCTCCTTGATGGAAATCAGGGGCGCATGGTAAGCGCAAGCGGTGCTCCCCGCCACGCAAAAAGTGGCACGGGGTGTGGCTGCGGCGGCGGGGGTTGTGCGTGTCAGGCCGCCTTGTCGATCGCGAAGGGGCGCAACACGTTTTTGAAGCTGCGGTCCCACAGGGGCGCCACTTGCGCGGGGCCGTCGAGCACGCCCAGTTGCAAAAAGGTGTCGGCCACCGCCTGGTGGCCTTGCACCACGGCGTCGTCCACGGGGCGCAGGTCGTAGTCGGTGCTGCGGCTGTTCCACAGCTCGATCAGGTCGCCCACGGGCACGCGGGTTTCGGCGGACTGGGCCCGGGCGTAGTCCAGGTAGTTGCCGTTGGCCCACTGGTAAGCGCGGCGCAGGCGCAGCAGGTAGTCGCTGATGGCGGCGTGGCGCGCGGGGTCGTCCACCGCGCGCGGGTTGGCATAGATGGGAAAGTTGCCCGACAGGTAGCCCACACCGGTCTTGATCACGCGGGCGCCGTAGCGCAGCCGCGCCAGCTGGCCGTTGTAGCCGTAGATGGCCCAGGCATCAAGGTCGCCCCGGTCAAAGGCCGACAGCCCATCGGCGGGGGTGAGGTTGATGGCCGTGATGTCGGCAAACGACAAGCCCGCTTCGGCCAGCTGCTTGCTCAGGTAGTAATGCGAGGTGGTGGCGCGCACATAGCCCACGCGTTTGCCTTTCAGGTCGGCAATGCGCTGGATGGGGGCATCCTTGCGGGCCAGGGTGACCTGGTTGTTCAGGTCTTCGCGCACCACGGCAATGAAGCGCACCTGCGCCTTTTGCCGGGCGGCAAACAAGGCAGGGATCTCGCTGCCCGAGCCCAGGTCCAGCGCGTCGCCGTTCAGGGCCTCGATGTGCAGCACGCCGTTGTTCAGCTCGCGCCATTCGATGCGGTAGGGCGTGTTGCCCTGGCCCGATGCGGCGATCAGCGCGCGCCACAGGCCCTTGTAGGTGCCAACGCGCAGCGTGACCTTGGACAGGTCGGGCGTGCCGGGCGATGCCGCCAGTGCGGGCATACCCGCTGTGGCCGCCCATGCGGCGGCGCCCAGGCCGGTTTGGAGGAGATGGCGGCGGTTCAGTGAAGGAGGGGTATGGGGCATGGCAGGCTGGTGTGTGGATCGGTGTGTCGAGCCACAAGGTTCCAACAAGCCCGGCGGCAGCGCAAAGACCATTGCGTAGCATCGATATGCGGCAAACGCAGCACCCACCGTGGTGCATGCGAAAACCGCATGTGGTCACGCGGATTTCTTCGTTGGCGCGGGGCGGGGGCGCCCCTATGGTGGGCGGGTTCGTTTCTCTTTCGTCCACCTCACCGATCTGGAAAGCCGCCGCCCATGTCTGCCGTCCTCAAGCCCCTGCCCGCCACCGACCTCGCCCGCAACCCCACGCCGCAGCGCAAGGACTGGTTTGATGCGCCCAGCCCGCGCCCCACGGTGCAGGCCGAGCGCCGCTACCGGCAGGAGAACCTGGCCGTGGCCTTTCGGCTGTTTGCACAGCAGGGGTTTGACTACGGGCTGGCAGGCCACATCACTGCGCGCGACCCGGAGTGGACGGACCACTTCTGGGTGAACCCGCTGGGCGTGCATTTTTCGCAGATCAAGGTGTCCGACCTGCTGCTGGTGAACGCGGCAGGCGAGATCGTCATCGGCCAGGGCCCGCTGAACCGCGCGGCGTTTGCCATCCACGCGGCGTTGCACGAGACGCGGCCCGACATCATTGCTGCGGCCCACACCCATTCCACATACGGCAAGGCGTGGTCTGCGCTGGGCCGCAAGCTCGACCCGCTGACGCAGGACTCGTGCATCTTCTATGAAGACCACGCGCTGTTCGACGACTTCACGGGGGTGGTGCTGGAGACGGACGAGGGCTTTCGCATTGGCAAGGCGCTGGGGGCGCAAAAGGCTGTGATCCTGCAGAACCACGGCATCCTGACGGCGGGGCCGTCGGTGGAGGCGGCGGCGTGGTGGTACATCGCGCTGGAGAACGCCTGCCAGGCCCAGCTATTGGCCGAGGCGGCGGGCACGCCCCAACCCATTCGCCATGAGATCGCGCAGCACACGCATGCACAGATCGGCGGGCCCGGCGGCGCGCAGTTTGCCTTCAGGAGCATGTTCGACATCCTTGTGCGGCAGCAGCCCGAGGTGCTGCAATGAACGCGCCGCTGACCTGGGGGCAGGTGGCGCGCACGCTGGCGGTGGAGTTCGCCGAGCGCGCCGTGGCGCACGACCGGGACGGGAGTTTTCCGCACCAGAACTTTGCCGACCTGCAGCAGGCCGGCCTGCTGGCGCTGGCCGCGCCGCGCACGCTGGGCGGGCAGGGCGCGTCGGCCGCGCAATTGGGCGAGGTGATTGGCGCGGTGGGCCAGGGCTGCCCGGCCACGGCGCTGGTGCTGACCATGCAGTACATCCAGCAGCGCGGCATGGGGCGGCCTGGCTCGCCCTGGCCGCAGGCGCTGGCCCGGCAACTGGTGCACGAGTCGCACAACGAGGTGTCGCTCATCAATGCGCTGCGCGTGGAGCCCGAGCTGGGCTCGCCCGCACGCGGCGGCCTGCCTGCCACAGTGGCGCGGCACACGGCCGAGGGCTGGCGCATCAGCGGGCACAAGGTGTATTCGACCGGCGCGCCCATCCTGCGCTGGTATGTGGTGTGGGCCCGCACCGATGAGGAGGTGCCGCGCGTGGGCTCGTTCCTGGTGCGGGCCGGTTCGCCCGGCATCCGCATCGACGCCACCTGGGACCACCTGGGCCTGCGCGCCAGCGGCAGCCACGATGTGATCCTGCAGGACGTGCTGACCCCCCACGACCACGCGCTGGATGTGCGCCTGCCGCAGGACTGGGCCCGTGGCGAGCCCGCCATGCTGGCCGAGATGACGGTGATGCTGGGCGCTCTGTACACCGGCGTGGCCCGCGCGGCGCGCGACTGGGTGGTGCGCTTTCTGCGCGAGCGCACGCCCGCCAACCTGGGCGCACCCCTGTCCAGCCTGCCGCGCGCCCAGGAGGCCGTGGGCCGCATCGAGGCCCTGCTGCTCACCAACGACCGGCTGATCGCCAGCGTGGCGCATGACCTGGACACCGGCACCCTGGTGCCAGCGGTGGACAGCGGCCTGGTGAAAACCGTGGCCACGCAGAACGCCATCGACGTGGTGCAGGCGGCGCTGCAGCTGTCCAGCAACCACGGCCTGGCACGCAAAAACCCGCTGGAGCGCCATCTGCGCGATGTGCTGTGTGGCCGTGTGCACACCCCGCAGGAGGACAGCGCCCACATTGCCGCAGGCCGCCGCGCGCTGGGCCTGGGCTGAGACGATGAGAACGGATACGCCATGAATGCCGTGCTGGCCCCCCGCCCCCTGGTGGTGTTGAACCAGACCGGTGCCGAGGCCGATGCCCTGGTGGCCGCTGCGGGCTTGCCCGTGGCCCTGGCCGACGATGCCGCTGTGCCTGCCTGGGAGCGTGCCGCTGATGCCGATGTGCTGTTCACCGGCCCGCGCAATGGCTGGCGCATTGCGCCCGCGCAGCCCCCGGCGGGCTGGCCGGGGCGCCTGCAGTGGGTGCATGTGGCATCGGCGGGCATCGACTTCTTTCCGCCGTGGTTGCTGCAGGTGCCGCTGGTGACATGTTCACGCGGTGTGGCGGCAGTGCCCATTGCCGAATATGTGATCACGGCGCTGCTGGCACACCAGCGCGACTGGGACATACTGCGCGTGCAAGGGGCAGACCCATGGCGTGAGACCTTTGCGCGGGTGGACCAGCACCTGCCCGGCACCCTGCAGGGCCGCACGCTGGGCATTGCGGGCTATGGCGCCATTGGCCGCGCGGTGGCCGTGCGTGCACAGGCGCTGGGCATGCAGGTGGTGGTGCTGCGGCGTGGGGG
>NZ_QAIM01000276.1:0-22302 GCF_003061035.1 Acidovorax sp. HMWF018 | reverse complement strand
GACGAAGAGCTGGTCTGGTTCCAGCGCCGCAGCGTGGTGCAGGCCGCCGCGCTGTGGGTAGCGGGCGGTGGCTGGGCTGCCGCCCATGCGCAGGCGCGCAGCAATATCGTGGAAGTGCGCGGCGATGTGCTGCGCAATGGCGAGCCCCTGACGGAGCAGCACACCATCACCGCCAACGACCGCATTGAGACCGGGCCGGGCGCCAGCCTGGTGTTCTCAGTGGGAGACAGCGCCTTCATGGTGCGGCAGAACTCGCGCATGGCGATGGAGAGCGACACCCCCACCGCCGTCAAGCTGCTGCGCCTGCTCAGCGGTGCGGTGGCCACCGTGTGGGGGCGTGGCCCCGACCGGCAGATTGCGCTGCCCACGGCCACCGCAGGCATCCGCGGCACCGGCGTGTACGCCGAGGTGTTTGCCGACCAGGACCAGCGCGGCTACCTTTGCAACTGTTATGGCACGGTGGAGCTGACGGCAGGCGGCGAGCGCCTGGTGAGCCAGTCCAGCTACCACCAGTCGTTCTGGGCCGAGCCCGCACCCCGCAATGGCCGGCTGCTGACTCCGGCCGGTGCCATCAATCACACGGACGAAGAGATGGAGTTCTTGGCGGGGCTGGTCAACCAGCGCACCGCGTGGCAGGTGTCAGGCCGCAAGGGCATCAAGGATGGCAGCGGTGGCGCGGCCGCACCGGCCAACAACTACGGAACTGGCAACTCCTACGGCCCGCCCGGCTCCCGGGACTGAACGCTGCTCAGCGGTACTCTGCCGCGCTGAGCCGCAGCGCTCGCCGCGATGGCTGTGCGGCGCGCCTTGAGGTGCCGTTACGCAGTGCGCCAGGCACTGCGTCAAACCGTCACACAAACGTCAAACCACTGTCACGGGGCGTTCCTAGGATCGCGGCCTGGATTCCATGCCACCCGTTCCACACGCCTTTCCAACAAGGCTCCTGGTCGGATCAGGGCGTGGCATGCCCGTTCGCATACCCACTTGGAAACACCCCGAAAATGACCCAACCGACGATGCCCACCCGCCGCAAGGCCCTGCAACTGCTGGCCGGCGTTCCCATGCTGCCACTCAGCGCCAGCGCCTCGGCCGCCCTGCTGACCGCCTGCGGTGGCAGCGACTCCGCCGCGCCCAGCTTTGTGTCGGCCAGCTTCACGTCGATGGCAGCCCCGACCCTGGCCAACGCCGCTGCCATGGCCACCACCACCGTGGGCTCCACGCTCAACATCAAGCTCAGCGACGACTCGGTACGCTCGTACCAGCTGGCTTACCAGCCGTTCTTCGTGACGGGCGACATGGTGTCCGACGGCAAGGGCGGCACCATCCTGTCGGGTGGCTACTACGACATCAACAACAAGCCCATCATCGACGCCACGGTGGCTGGCAAGGAGCGCCAGTACTTCTCGGACTCGCCCGACGGCACCTCGCTGCTGACCGTGGCCAACCCCACCGTGACCGGCCTCAAGGGCAAGGCCGTGTTTGCCGTGGTGCAGTTTGAATACACCACCTGGGCGCAAGACGGCAAGACCGACATGTACGGCAAGCTACCCTCGCCCATCGCCGTGCTGACGCTGGACCAGGACCAGACCACCGGCAAGCTGAGCCTGGTGAAGTACCACAACGTGGACACCTCCAAGGTGCACGGCCTGTGGATCACCTGCGGCGCGAGCCTGTCGCCCTGGGGCACCCACCTGTCGAGCGAAGAATACGAACCCGATGCGTTCAGCATTGCCAGCAACGCCATGTTCAAGGCCTACAGCAAGAACCTGTATGGCGACGAAACCAAGGCCAACCCTTACCACTACGGCCACATGCCCGAAGTGACGGTGAACCCCGATGGCACCGCCAGCATCAAGAAGCATTTCTGCATGGGCCGCATCTCGCATGAACTGGTGCAAGTGATGCCTGACAACCGCACGGCGCTGATGGGCGACGACGCCACCAACAGCGGCTACTTCGTGTTCGTGGCCGACAAGGAAAAAGACCTGTCGTCCGGCACGCTGTACGTTGCCAAGGTGGGCAGCGGCTTCTCCATCGACCCCAAGGTGGGCACGGCGGCGCCCCTCACCTGGATCAAGATGGGGTCGGCCACCAGCGCCGAGATCGAGAACCTGGCCAACACGCTCAAGCCCACGGACATCATGACCGTGAAGACCACCGACCCGGCCGACGCCAGCTACACCAAGATCGTGGCCAACGGCAAGACCGAGTGGATCAAGCTGAACGCCGGCATGGAAAAGGCCGCCGCCTTCCTGGAAACCCACCGCTACGCCGCCTACCTCGGCGCCAGCCTGGGCTTCACCAAGATGGAAGGCACCACGGTCAACGCCAAGGACAAGATTGCCTACTCTGCGCTGCAGAACATCCAGTCGTCCATGGTGGCAGGCAACGCCGCCAACGTGCCGGGCAACGGCATCTCGGTGCCCAAGCAACTGGTGGCCGGCGCCGTGATGGCGCTGAACCTCAAGGGTGGCCAGAAGGACACCGCTGGCGGCACCATCAACAGCGAATGGATGCCCGTGGACACCAAGGTGCTGCTGGCCGGTGAAGACATCACCTCCGACGCCCTGGGCAACACCGCCAACCCCAACAACATCGCCAACCCGGACAACCTCAAGTTCTCCGAAAAGATGCGCACCCTGTTCATCGGCGAAGACAGCAGCCAGCACGTCAACAACTTCCTGTGGGCCTACAACGTGGACACCAAGCAGTTGTCGCGCGTGATGTCGATCCCCTCGGGCGGCGAGTCCACCGGCCTGCACGCCGTGGACGAGATTAACGGCTGGACGTACATCATGAGCAACTTCCAGCACGCCGGTGACTGGGGCGCCATCCACAGCGTGGTCAAGGACACGCTGGACCCGATGATCAAGGCCAACTACAAGAACAAGAACGGCGCGGCCGTGGGCTACCTGACGGCAGCGGCCAAGCAGCCCAGCCTGAACCAGGCCTGAACTCAGCCTGAAACCAGCCTGAGCGAAGGGCCAACAGGGCAGCACCCGGTGCGGCCCGCTTCAAAAACCAACCGGGCCTCAGGGCCCCGTTGTCATTGGCGGCACCGGTTTGCTATACAAACAATAGCTACCAGGGCATAAGGTACTAGCGCTAGCAGGCGATTTGGCTCAAAACGCGCTATTCGACCACCGTCAGCTTGGCCACCGACAGCGCCAACCACTTGGTGCCGTGGCGCGGAAAGTTGACCTGTGCACGTGCGTCGTCGCCGGTGCCTTCAATGGCCAGCACCTTGCCCTCGCCAAACTTGGTGTGGAACACGGCAATCCCCGCGCGCAGGCCGTGCGATGGTGCCGCCTTCTGCACAGGCACCGGGGGGCTGGCAAACGTCTCGGATTTGAAGCCAAATTGGCCTCTAGCGCTAGATCCATATACACCACCAGCTCCTGAATTAGTAGCAAAACTAGGCGCATACGAGCCAAAGCCCTGCTGCTTGGGCGTGATCCACTTGAGGGCCGCTTCGGGCAGCTCGTCAAAAAACCGGCTCTTGATGTTGTAGCGCGTCTGCCCGTGCAGCATGCGCGTTTGCGAGTGGCTCAGGTACAGGCGCTTGCGCGCGCGGGTGATGGCCACGTACATCAGGCGGCGCTCCTCCTCCAGGCCGTCGCGGTCGCTGGCGGAGTTCTCGTGGGGGAACAGGCCCTCCTCCATGCCACCGATGAACACGCAGTCAAACTCCAGCCCCTTGCTGGCATGCACCGTCATGAGCTGCACAGCGTCCTGCCCAGCCTGGGCTTGGTTGTCACCGGCTTCGAGTGCGGCGTGGGTCAGGAAGGCGGCCAGGGGCGAGAGGGTTTCGCCGGTGTCGGCATCCACAATGCCGGGCACAGCGGGTTTCAAAGGCTCGTCGAGTACGGGCGCGTTCAGGTCCAGCCCTTGGCTGACCGCGCTTTGGATGAGCGGCGTGCCGTGCTCGTCCAGCGGCAGCGCCACCGCGTCACGGCCAAAGCCCTCTTGCGTGACAAAGCTCTCGGCGGCGTTGACCAGTTCCTCCAAGTTCTCGATGCGGTCGGCGCCTTCCTTCTCGGTGCGAAAGTGCTCCACCAGCCCCGTGGATTCGAGCATCTGCTCGATGATGCCCCGCAGGTTCAGGCCCTGGGTCTGCTCGCGCAGCACATCCACCATGGCCACAAACGCGCCCAGGTTGGCCCCCGCCTTGCCGGGCACGGCGCTCACCGCATCGTGCAACGAGCAGCCCGCGGCGCGGGCCGCGTCCTGCAGCACCTCGATGCTGCGCGCGCCAATGCCGCGCGGAGGAAAGTTGACGACGCGCGTGAAGCTGGTGTCGTCGTGCGGGTTCTCCAACAGGCGCAGGTAGGCCAGCGCATGCTTGATTTCGGCACGCTCAAAAAACCGCAGGCCGCCGTACACACGGTAGGGGACGCTGGCATTGAACAATGCCGATTCGATCACCCGGCTTTGCGCATTGCTGCGGTAGAGCACGGCAATCTCCTTGCGCTCAAAGCCGTCGTTGCGCACCAACTGCTTGATCTCGTCCACCATCCACTGCGCCTCGGCCAGGTCAGAGCTGGCCTCGTACACGCGCACGGGCTCGCCAGCACCTTGGGTGGTGCGCAGGTTCTTGCCCAGGCGGCGGCTGTTGTGGCTGATGAGGTGGTTGGCCGAGTCGAGGATGTTGCTGTAGCTGCGGTAGTTCTGCTCCAGCTTGATCTGGCGCTGCACATCAAACTCGCGCACAAAGTCGGTCATGTTGCCCACGCGCGCGCCACGGAAGGCATAGATGCTCTGGTCGTCGTCGCCCACGGCTATCACGCTACCGCGCGCTTCATAGCGCCCGCCCACGTCGTTGCCCGCCAGTTGCTTGAGCCAGGCGTATTGCAGCTTGTTGGTGTCCTGGAACTCGTCCACCAGGATGTGCTGGAACCGGCGCTGGTAGTGCTCGCGGATCGGGTCGTTGTCGCGCAGCAGCTCGTAAGACCGCAGCATCAGCTCACCGAAGTCCACCACGCCTTCGCGCTGGCATTGCTCTTCGTACAGCTGGTAGACCTCGACCTTCTTGCGGGCGTCGCTGTCGTGCGTGGGAACGTCGCCGGGACGCATGCCCTCTTCCTTGCAGCTGGCGATGAAGTACGACAGCTGCTTGGGAGGAAAACGCTCCTCGTCCACGTTGTGCTGCTTGCAAAGGCGCTTGATGGCCGAGAGCTGGTCTTGCGTATCCAGGATCTGGAACGACTGCGGCAGCCCCGCTGCCTTGTGGTGCGCGCGCAGCAGCCGGTTGCACAGGCCATGGAAGGTGCCAATCCACATGCCACGCACGTTGACCGGCAGCATGGCCGACAGGCGGGCCACCATCTCTTTGGCGGCCTTGTTGGTGAATGTGACGGCCAGAATGCCGCCGGGCGTGGCGTAGCCGTTTTGCAGCAGCCAGGCAATGCGGGTGGTCAGCACCCGGGTCTTGCCCGACCCCGCCCCCGCCAGGATGAGTGCATGGCCTGCGGGCAAGGTCACCGCAGCCAGTTGTTCATCGTTCAGGTGGGCCAGAAGGGGGGATGCGGCCGAGGGCGCACCGGAGTGTGGGGGCACCAGGGCATCTGGCACACCCGAAAACGGGTCTTGTGGGAACATCCAGCCATTGTAGAAAGCACCCTGCCCCACGCCGCCTCGCACCATGAAAAACATTGCCCTCACCCTGGCCAGCCTGTGGCTGGCCCTGGCGCACGCCCCCCAGGCGATGGCCCAGGCCAGTTGCAGCAGCGACGGCACCCCCAGGCCTGTGGCCGTGTTCGAGCGCTTCATCAGCGCCGACTGCGAGTCCTGCTGGGGCGATGCGGCCACCCCGGCACCATCAGCCAAGGCAGGTGCCGTGGTGCTGGACTGGATCGTGCCGGGCAAGGCAGGCGACGACGCCCCCCTGTCGGCTGCGGCCTCGACCGACGCGCTACCCCGCCTGCAAGCCCTGGGGCGCAAGCCCCCCATCTCCACCGATGTGTACGTCACCCCGGTCGATTTAGCAGCGCGTGGCCGGTTGCGTGTGGCCCATGGGGTGGCGTTCAATGACTATGTGGGCACAGGCATCGCCTTCACCCCCTCCCCTGCGGCGCCACAGCGCACTGCGACTGCCGCGCCCTTCGCCTTTTACCTGTTGCTGGTAGAGGCCATACCCGCAGGTACTGACGGCACCGTTGTGCCCCGTTACATCGTACGCAATCAGTTCGAGGGTGCCTGGCCCCAGGCTCAGCGGCCCGCACGCAGCAAGGGCAAGCCGTGGGCATGGATGGAAACCCGCTCCATGCGCATCCCCGATGGCGCACAGGCCGACAGGCTGCATCTGGTTGGCTGGGTGCAGGATGCCTCGGGCAGCATCGTGGCGGCCGCCCAATCCGTATGCAGGTAATACCGGTGCCGTTATGACGGCCCTTTGGCAGGCGGGTAGAATCAATCACCGGGCCCAAGTTTCTTGACGCCCGGTTTTTTGTGCCTGCGCTCAGCAGGGTTCGGAGTGACTGTCACGTCCACTCCCGCAAAGCCGGTCTGACAGCCAAGCGCCCACCGCCGTCGAAATCGTTTGGCGGCGTCCCTTTATGGAGCTTGGAATCTCATGGAAATCTTCGACTACGACAACATCCTGCTGCTGCCCCGCAAGTGCCGCGTGGAAAGCCGCTCGGAATGCGACGCCAGTGTGGAGCTGGGCGGTCGCCGCTTTCGCCTGCCGGTGGTGCCCGCCAACATGAAGACCGTGGTGGACGAAACCATCTGCACCTGGATGGCGCAGAACGGATACTTCTACGTCATGCACCGCTTTGACCTGGACAACATCCAGTTCGTCAAGGATATGCATGCCAAGGGCTGCTATGCATCGATCTCGCTCGGTGTGAAGCAACCCGACTACGCCACCGTGGACCAGCTGGTGGCACAGGGCATCACGCCCGAGTACATCACCATCGACATTGCCCATGGCCATGCCGACAGCGTGAAGAACATGATCGGCTACCTGAAAAAGCACCTGCCGCAGTCGTTTGTGATTGCTGGCAACGTGGCCACGCCCGAAGCCATCATCGACCTGGAAAACTGGGGCGCCGACGCCACCAAGGTGGGCGTGGGCCCGGGCAAGGTGTGCATCACCAAGCTCAAGACCGGTTTTGGCACGGGCGGCTGGCAGCTCAGCGCGCTGAAGTGGTGTGCCCGCGTGGCCACCAAGCCCATCATTGCCGACGGGGGCATCCGCAGCCACGGTGACATTGCCAAGAGCATCCGCTTTGGCGCCAGCATGGTGATGATCGGCTCGCTGTTTGCGGGCCACGAGGAATCACCCGGCAAGACGGTGGAAGTGGACGGCGCGCTGTTCAAGGAGTACTACGGCTCGGCCAGTGACTTCAACAAGGGCGAATACAAGCATGTCGAAGGCAAGCGCATCCTGGAGCCCATCAAGGGCAAACTGGCCGAAACGCTGATCGAGATGGAGCAGGACGTGCAAAGCTCCATCAGCTACGCGGGCGGCACCAAGCTGATGGACGTGCGCAAGGTGAACTATGTGATCCTGGGCGGCGACAACGCAGGCGAGCACCTGCTGATGTAACCCCCCGGGCGCGAGCCGCCGCCCGGTTAGGAGAACCTGTTCTCAGGCCCGCAGCAGGTTCTGCGCCATGTGGTGCAGGTCATGCCCGGGCTTGGCCAGGGCATCGACGATGCTGAAGTGGTTCAACCCCGGCAAGGCCACGCTGCGGGGTACAAAATGGCTGCCCCAGGCATCCTGCATGAGCTGGTTCTGGCGCAGGAACTCGGGGCTTTCATCCGCCCCGACGGCGCAATACAGCGTGCCGGTGGGCGGCTCCAGCAAGCGCGCGGGGCTGCATTGCAGCACCTGCTGTTCGGTCAGGTGCAACACCGACTGGTACATGGGCGTGTGCATGATGGGCTCCAGGTCGTGCACCCCCGAGATCGACAGCACATTGCGCACCAGGCCATCGGGCAAGCCCTTGCCGATCAGGGGCCACACGCTGGTGAGCAGCAGGGCCGCCAACTGCCCGCCCGCCGAGTGCCCCGCAACGGTGATCCGCCGGGGGTCGCCACCATGGGCGGCGATCTGGTGCCAGACCCAGCCCAGCGCCTTTTCCATCTGCCGCGCGATGTGAGGAATGGTCACCGGCGCGTCCGGGGTGCCCGGGCACAGCGCGTAGTTCACCACCACCACACAAAACCCGGCCTGGGTGAAAGGCGGCGCGATGAACGAGTGATCCGATTTGTCGAGTGACCGCCAGTAACCGCCGTGGATGAACACCAGCACCGGCACCGGCACCCCCCCGGCACGGGCGGACGGAAACACGTCCAGGGTTTCCCCGGCACCTGTGCCGTAGGCCATATCCAGCGCACAGGGGACAGTGGCCCGCACCTGGGCAGAGTCTTGAGCCCAACGCTGGAAGTAGTCCATGTGGTCAGGGACCAGGGCACGATTGTTGTACATGCGCTCCAGCCAGGCAGGGTCGTACAGGGGCAAGGTCATGGGCAAGGGTCTCCGAGTTATGTGGGCTGCCTTCGGTGCCATACCGCAGACCGGCCAACAGGCTCGGCAGACGCAGGAACGGCGCTGGCGCTGCAGAATCATCTGGCCAATCGCCATACGCTGCAAGCTCCGTGACAGACTGGAGCGCCAAAAAGGCACATGATGACAACAGAGACGCCCTTGAATTCCTCTTTGCAGCAGAACAACGCCATGACCACCACACCGCTTCGCATCGCCGTTCTTGGCATTGGCATGATGGGGTTGCCCATGGCCAGGCGGCTCAGCGAAGCAGGCCACAGGGTGCACGCGTGGAACCGCACCCGCGCCAAAGCAGAACCGCTGGCGCAATGGGGTGTCACCGTGCACGGCAGCCCTGCCGATGCCGTCAAGGACGCGGGCATTGTCATCAGCCTGCTAGAAAACGGTCCTGTCGTTGGTCAGGTTCTCTTTGAACAGGGCGCCGCGCGGGCAATGCTCCCGGGCGCTCTTTTCATCGACATGGCCTCCATCCAGCCCAGCGAGGCCCGTGACCACGCAGCCCGCCTGGGTGAGCTGGGCCTGACCCACCTGGATGCACCGGTATCTGGGGGCACCGTTGGCGCCGAAGCCGGCACTCTGGCCATCATGGCCGGCGGAAGGCCCGAGGACTATGCCCGCGCCCAGCCCGTGTTTGCCTGCCTGGGGCACGCCACGCATGTGGGGCCACACGGTGCCGGGCAGCTGGCCAAACTGGCCAACCAGATGATCGTGGGCATCACGATTGGCGCCGTGGCCGAAGCGCTGCTGTTTGCCGCCAAGGGTGGTGCCGACATGGCCAAGGTCCGCGAGGCCATTAGCGGCGGTTTTGCCGACAGCCGCATCCTGCAGCTGCATGGGCAGCGGATGGTGGAACGCGACTTTGCCCCCAGGGGCCGGATGGCGGTCCAACTGAAGGACATGCGCAATGCGTTGGCCACCGCCCGGGAAACAGGTTTCGACGCCCCCATCACTGCCCTGTTTGAGGCCTTGTATGCCGAAGGTGTGGACCACGGCCTGGGCGAGCTGGACCACAGCGGCCTCTTCGTCGAGCTGGCCAGCCGCAACGCAATGCAATAATTTTTTAGCACGACTTGCAGAGTGTCCAAAAACTAGTGCATAATTCGAGGCTCTGCAGCGATGCAGACAAATTTTAAAGATTTGGGTTCTTAGCTCAGTTGGTAGAGCAGCGGACTCTTAATCCGTAGGTCGAGTGTTCGAGTCACTCAGGACCCACCAAATCAAGCCGCAAGGCACAAAAAGCCTGCTACCCATAAGTAGCAGGCTTTTTTGTTTCCAGACCGATTGTTTCTCCGCTCGCGGCAACCCGGCCCCCAGGCCCGGAGTCGTCCGCCGGCAGCACCATCGTCTGGCCGCCTGGGGCCCACGGCCCCGGTGTCCACCCTCCACGGGTGGCAACGGATGTGTCTTTGCAAGAACCACCGCGTGTTCTGTCCGCCGTCGGCCCACCATGGAACATGCCATCCGCCATGCCATGGTGACCAGACAGTGCTACAGACGCGCACCGTTTTTTCGAACCATGAATCCAGGCACTTACTCTTCACGTACCTGCTGCAGTCGGGCAACAACACTGCTGGCAAAGCAATTGCAAACAAATGTCCTGCGGAGCGGCACAACCCGGCCCCATCGATACACTTTGTCATACAAGTGACACCACCCAGGCATGGGTCCGATGCGCCCATCCTTCAGGTACGAGCCAGCAAAAAAGAACACTGTGAAATCCACATCTGCAACCCGCGCGCTCCCTCTTTTTGTCGCGCTGATCACTGCCGGGCTGATCTCAGCCCCCGCCCCGCAAGCCAACGCCCAGACCAGCAAGGCCCGCAGCGCTGTGGCCAAAGAAAAGGCTCAGACCCGCCAGGAGCGCGAGTCAGCACGTGCAGTGCAGGCCAACGACAGCGCGATCGGAGCCAGCCCATCGGACACTCCTACGCTGCCCGCACGGCAGTGGAAAGTCAGCCTCAAGGAACTGGGCGTGGGGCGCCCTGTTTCTTTGCGAGGCGTGGAGAGTGAGGCCAGTGTGGGTGTGGGGGTGCGGCGCGACGAGATCGTCGAAGCCGCCAAGCTGCGCCTGACCTTCACACTGTCACCTGCGCTGATCCCGTCACTGTCGCATCTCAAGCTGATGCTCAATGACGAAACCCTGCAGACCGTGGTGCTGGACAAGGAGCGCCTGGGCACCCCGCAGACGGTCGAGCTCAACATCGACCCGCGCTACTTCACGGATTACAACCGGTTCCGCTTCCAGTTCATCGGCCACTACACGATGGAATGTGAGACGCCCACCCACTCCAGCCTGTGGGCAACCATCAGCAACGACAGCCAGCTGGAGCTTTCGTTGCGGCAGATCCCTCTGCGCAATGACCTCGCGCTGCTGCCTGCGCCGTTTTTCGACCCCCGGGACAACCGCCCCGTCAAGCTGCCGTTTGTGTTCGGCAATCAACCCAGCACCGGTACGCTCAAGGCGTCAGGCTCCATCGCCAGCTGGATTGGCATGCTGGCAGGCTACCGAGGCAACCAGTTCCCGGTGCTGGAAAACCAGCTGCCCCGCTCGCACGCCGTGGTGCTGGCCACCAACAGCCACCGTCCCGCGTTCCTGCAGGACATGGCACCTGTGACCGAGCCCACGATCTCGATGGTCAACCACCCCGAAGTGCCAGGCGCCAAACTGCTGCTGGTGCTGGGCAAAGACGATGTTCAGCTACAGATGGCGGCAGATGCCCTGGCCCTGGGGAAAGCGGTTTTGTCCGGGCAAACCATTGCTGTCAAATCGCTGGACTATCCCGCGCTGACCAAGCCCTATGACGCGCCTCGCTGGATCACCACCCAGAGGCCCGTGAAACTGGCCGAGCTGGTGGGCAGCCCGTCGGACCTGCAACTGCGTGGCACGGTGCTCAACGACACGGTGAACATCTACACCCGCATGGCCCCGGACCTGTTCACCTGGAACGCCAAAGGCGTGCCGCTGGACCTCGCCTATCGCTACACCCCCAGCAGCGTTTCAGACCATGGCAGTCTGAACATCTCTATCAACAACCAGTTCATCCAGTCCTATCCGCTGCAGTCGCGGGATGACCGCACCAGTGGCAAGAACACGGTGATGCTGCCTCTGTTCGATGACGGGAATGCCCAGAACCGTTCGGACCTCAAGATTCCGGCTTTCATGATCGGTGGCGACAACCAGTTGCAGTTCGCGTTCCAGATCCCCCCCAACGACCTGGGCCGCTGCAAGTCCGCGCCGCCGACCGAACTGTTTGCGGCCATCGACCCGCAGTCCACCATCGACCTCACGGGTTTTCGCCACTACCTGGCCATGCCCAATCTGGCGGCCTATGCCAACAGCGGCTTTCCGTTCACCCGGGTGCCAGACCTGGCCCAGACGTCCATCATCCTGCCCAACCAGCCCAGCACCGCAGACATCGAGGTCTTCCTGACCTCCGTGGGCCGCATGAGTGCATCGACCGGTTATCCCGGTACCCGCTTTCAGTTGCTGCGTGCTGCGGACGCCAACAAGGCGGGTGACACGGACATCCTGATCGTGTCGCAGGCCGACGCCGATGGTTTGCTGGAGCAATGGAAGAACCATCTACCGGCGCTGCTGGCCGCTGGCGCACGGTCCGTCCAGCCCCTGGAGCGGGCCCTGGGATCATTCATTGAGCTGTTCAACCTGGAGTCCGAACACCGCCTCTCCGCGTCCGGCGGGCAAGCCGTGCTGCAAGGCACAGGGCCGCTGGCTGCCGTCACCGGTTTTGAATCGCCCTTGCACAGTGGGCGCAGCGTGGTGGCGCTCACCGCCACCGACAAGGAAGCCATGGGGCTGCTGAGCCAGAGCCTGAACGATGCGGGCAAGATCAAGAGCCTGCGCGGAGATCTGGGCCTGATGCGCGGCGACGCCATCGAAAGCTTCCGCATCAAGCCTGTGTACTACGTGGGCGACCTGCCGTGGTGGCAACGCCTGTGGTTCCACCTGCACAGCCACCCCTTGCTGCTGGCCTTGGCGGGCATCGCCACCGGCCTTCTGCTGACCTTTATCGTTTATGGCGCCTTGCGCACCATGGCGCGCCGCCGACTGGCATCCCAGCATGACTGAGTCCCTTCGTCGGCGCACGGCCCTGCAGGCTGGCGGCGGTGCTGCACTGCTGTCCTGGCTGCCAGACCTTCGCGCGCAACCCCAATCCACGCCAGAACGCCCCGGGTGGCCCGCCTGGGAAGCGTTCAAGGCGCAGTTCATCAACGAAGGCGGCCGCGTCATCTCGGATGATGCGGGAGGAGGACAGACCTACTCCGAAGGCCAGGCATACGCCTTGTTCTTTGCCTTGGTGGCCAATGACCGAACCACCTTCGACAAGCTGCTGCGCTGGACGGAAAACAACCTGTGCGACGGCGATATGACCGCCCGCCTCCCGGCCTGGCTATGGGGTAAACGCCCCGATGGCACTTGGGGTGTCATCGACAGCAACGCCGCCTCGGACGCCGACCTCTGGATAGCCTACGCGCTGGGCGAGGCAGGCCGCCTGTGGAACGTGCGCACCTACCGCGCACTCTCTGCCTTGCTGGCGGCCCGCATCCTGCGCGAAGAAACCGCGCAACTGCCCGGCCTGGGACTGACCCTTCTGCCAGCGCCCCAGGGCTTTGCACAGAAGGACGGACGCTGGCGCCTGAACCCCAGCTACATGCCCATGCACCTCATGCACTGGCTGGCAGCAGAGGACCCCCAGCCCGAATGGAAGCAACTGGTGGACAGCTCGCTCAAGGTCATCCAAGGCGCTTCGCCCAAGGGCTTCACGCCCGACTGGACCGTGTACGACCCTAAACAGGGCTTTCTGGTGGATGACAAGGGCAAGGAAAAAGGCCAGGGCAGCTATAACGCCATCCGCGTCTATCTGTGGGCGGGCACGTTGCACGCCAACGCTCCCGGTCGCAAGGCCTTGCTGGATACCCTGCAGCCTATGGCACGCTTCGTGCGCGAACAGGGATACCCGCCTGAGTCCATCGACATCCTGACAGCCCAAGCCTCGGGCCCCGCACCCTCGGGGTTCTCGGCTGCAGTCCTGCCATTTTTGCGGGCAGTGGGCGACGACCGCACCCTGCAATCGCAGCGCATGCGCCTGGAGGCCCGCCCCTTGCGTCCCACGGCCTACTACGAGCAGGTGCTCGGCTTGTTTGGGCTGGGCGCCATGGAGGGGCAATATCGCTTCACTGCAAACGGCCAACTCACTGTGCGATGGAAACCGTGAAACGCCGCACACACCGCTGGCTCCCCTCCCTGACCTTGCTCGCCGCCGCCTGCCTGCCCGGGCAGCACGGCGTGCACGCCAGCACCCCACCCGCCATCGAAGCTGAGCTGCTCAGCGGCGCCCGCCTGTGGGCCAGCAAAAACCGACCGGATATGGCCCGCCAACTGGTGGACAAGCTGCTGGCCATGGACCCGAACTCTCCCGAAGGGCTGGCAACGCTGGGCGACTTGGCGCTGCGCGAAAAGAAAAGCGACGAGGCCCAGCGCGTGCTGGCCACCTTGCGTGCACGCCACCCCGGCCATGTGCTGACCCAGGAACTGGAAACCCTGGTGCGCGTGTATGGCCCCGACCGCGAAAAACTAGCCCAGATGCGCTTGATGGCACGCGCAGGCCGCAAGGCCGAGGCAGCCGATCTGGCACGCGAGCTGTTTCCGCAAGGCCCGCCCACGCTCGGCGGACTGGCGCTGGAATACCACCAGATCATGGGCTCCACCGCCAAGCAGAGCACCGAATCCCAGCGCCAGCTGGCCAAGCTGTACCAGCAGACCGGGGAGTCCCGTTACCGGCTGGCACAACTGGAGCTGCGCATGTACCAGGGGGGCAACCCGACGGCCGTGGTGCAGGAGATCGAGGCCCTGGCAAAGCAGCCCGATACCAACGCCCCACAGCTGCAAGACCTTTGGCGTCGCGCCCTGGACCGGCTGGCCAACACCCCAGCGAACCTGCCCCGCGTGCGCGCATTCCTGCAGCGCTACCCGGCTGACGGCGCCATGGTGGAACGACTGGCCGCCATGCAACAGGCGGTCGAGCGCGCAGAGCGCGCGGCCCGTGACCCCGCCAACATCGCCCGCCAGGCAGCGCGCACGGCCCTTGACCAAGGCGATATGGAGTTGGCGGAAGAGCAGGTCCAGGCGACGCTGGCTTTGCGCCCCCAGGACGGAGAAAGCCTGGGAAACCTGGGATTGATCCGCCTGCGCCAAGGCCAGCATGCACAGGCGCAGGACCTCTTCAGCCAGGCCTATGCGCTCACACGCCAGAGCCGCTGGAAGGACTTGCAGGCCACCGCCAGATTCTGGGGACTGCTGCGACAGGCCGACAGAGCCGTCGAACAGAACGAACTGGTCACCGCTGCCAGCCTGGCCGAACGCGCGCTGCAGATGCAGCCCCAAAGTGCTGACGCATTGACCACCCTGGCGAGCATTCGCGACTTGCAAGGGGACCATGCGCTGGCAGAGAATTTCTACCAACAAGCCCTCCAACAGGAGCCCAACAGCACCTCCGCCATCAAAGGTCTGGCAAGTCTCTATGCCCGCACCGGGCGGGTGACCAAAGCGCTGTCCCTGCTGGCCGAGGCTGCCGCACGTGACACCACACTCGCCGAAAAACTCGCCAGTGCCCAGGCCGACGTGCTGGTGGCCCAGGCGGAGGACGACCTACAGGCCCAGCGCCTGGGCCCCGCACTGCGTGCCTTGGAGTCGGCAGTGGTACTGACCCCCGACGATGCCTGGATAAGACACCGCCTCGCACGTGTTTACATGCGCCTGGGCCGCCCCCAGGAAGCACTGCACGCCATGGATGAGGGTGTGGCGCGCATTCCGTCCGGCACCGTCGGCGCCGAGATGTTGTATGCCCGCGCCCTGATACGTTCTGCCCTGGACGAAGACAGCGTTGCCCTCGCAGACATGCAGCGGATACCCTCCGCTGATCAGACAGACGCCATGCGCGCGCTGGTGCGGCGCTCTCAGGTCAAGTCGCTCGTCGCCCAAACCCTGAAGCCCCTGCCTGCAGCAGAGGTCGATGCGCTGCTACAACAAGCGGAACAAGAAGCGGGCAATGCAGCAGACCTGCTCTACAGCGTAGCCAATGCCTGGTTTCGCCGTGCACAGCCCGCACGGGGCGTGGCAGTCTTCCATCGCCTGGCAGCGCGCGTTCCCACACTGGCGCCAGACACGCAACTGGACTACGCGCAGCTGCTCAACCGGGCGGAGGATGAGGCCGGCCTCGCCGAGCAATTGTCTCGCCTGCTGCAAACCAAGGGCTGGAGCGCCGAGCAAGAAAGCCGGCTGGTAGCGCTGTACACCGCGCACCAAGAGCGGCTCATCGAGAAGCAGCGGCAGGCCGGACGTACCAACGAAGCCTCGCGCCTGGCACGCCAGGCGACACCCCTGCCGGACACACTCTCCACACCACGCCAACGCAGTCTGGCCCAGGCCCGGTTGCTCATGGCTGCAGCCGAATATGCCGATGCCGCCCAGTTGCTCAAGCCTTTGGCATCCGCACAACCGGATGATCTGTCTGTTCGCATGGCGCTGGCGGACACCCTGTCACGACTGCAGGACACCGGAGACCGGCGGGCTGCGGCCAATGAGGCCGACTGGTTGAAAGACCGCATCCCTCCGAGCGATGTGGGGCAGCAACTGGCACTGCTACGCATCTGGCAACGTATTGGCCGCATGGACGAAGCGCGTGCATTGGCGACCCGTCTGCTGGACGGTTTTCCGCAAGACAGTGACGTGCTGCTGCATGCAGCGCGCCTGGAGCGGGCCAACCGCAACTACGCACAGGCCATGGTGTTCTTCCGCAGTGCGCTCATGCTGGAGACGCGCGGAAAGGACACCCCTCCGACTGCAACGGCCCCAGACAGCCAGACCCCGGTGCCGGTTGATTCCGACCGACCACTGGCTCTCCAGCAGAGTTACACACTGTCCGTCCCCGCCGACCCGGCCGTCGTTGCCAAGATCCAGGGCGAGATCGACGCCATCGAGGCACGGCGTCAGCCTCGGATCGAAGCGGGACACCAGGCGCTGAGCAAGCGCTCCACGGACGGAATCTCCAGCCTGCGCGGCTGGGAACGTCCTGTGGTGGCGTGGATGCCGCGTGCCTACGACGGGCACTATTTCTTGCACGTGGATCGGGTGCAGCTGGATGCGGGCGATCTCCCCGCCGATGGTCCAGACCTGCTCACTTACGGGCAGGTGGCGGCACTACCACCGGGGTCCTCCTTTGCCACCGAGCGACGCCAACGGGGCCAGGGCACCAACCTGGGTTTCGGCTATGTGGGAGACGATGTCCAGTGGGACATCGGAACCACTGGGGTTGGATTTCCGGTGAGCAATGTCGTAGGGGGCCTGTCCAAAACCGGCGATCTGGGCCGCTACAGCTACAAACTCGAAGCGTATCGGCGCCCCATCACTGGCAGCCTGCTGTCGTACGCAGGGGCACGCGATCCCATCACAGGCCAGGTATGGGGCGGCGTGGTGGCAACAGGCGCTGCAGGCCGTCTTTCTACCGACATTGGGCCCTACAGCACCTCGCTGAGCCTGAGCCTGGCCGCCCTCACCGGAAAAAATGTGGCAACCAATACCCGCGCCCAGCTGCGCTGGGCACTGGACCGCGATGTATGGCGCCACAACGATAGCGTGGTCAACCTCGGTGTTGCCGTCTCAGCTTGGCACTATGGCAAAGACCTGTCCGAATTCAGCTTCGGCCACGGCGGCTACTACAGCCCACGCAACTACGTATCCGTCGCCCTGCCACTGGAATGGAGTGGACGCCGCGGCGCACTGACCTGGCTGGCACGCGGGTCCGTCTCTGTATCGCGCAGTAGCAGTGGCGACAGCGACTATTTTCCGCAGAGCGCACTCCTGCAGGCCCTGGCGCGTGCCCGGCTGGCGGCCGACGGTGGCGTTCCGGTGTACGCGGGCAGTTCGGGTTCGGGTTTCGGGCGTTCGTTCCGGGGGGCACTGGAATACCAGGTCACGCCCCATCTCGCACTGGGAGCACAGCTGGAGCTGGATCGCTCGGCCTACTACGCGCCCACCAATTTCATGGTGTATGGCCGCTACCGCTTTGAGCCCGGGAACGCTCCACTGGACAACCGCCCACGGCCGGTGCAGACCTATTCCAGCTTCTGACATGTCCTCTGCCGCTTCATCACCACGCATGAGCCCACCCGCAACAGGTGTGCTGCACTCGCTCGCCAAGCGCCTTTGGCCCTCTTTGGGTACAGCCAGCGCCATCCAGCGACCGACAAGCATCGGCATCGCAGGCCTGCCAGACGGCATTGGCCAGTTGCCATCCCATGTGCCCGTCTCTCTGGTTGCCGCCGACAGCCGAAGTGCCGCGGCATGGTTCCCCGCGCTGATCGAAGACGCTTTGGCCGCTGGCCCCTTGGGGCTGGTGGCGTCCAGCACACAGTGGCTGGACGAATTGCTGGAGTACCCCGAGTTGCGAGCGGCTTACCGCGCTGGTCGGCTGAAGCTCTGGGTGCTATCGCCTGGGTTGCAGGCGCAAGTACAGCGCCATGGACTCAGTCCACTCGTGCAGGAGCTTGAGCGGACCGGCCTGCTGCCACAGCACGCACTGTATCTGTGCGACGCACAGAACCTGCTGTCCGGACTGAACGTTGCCCAACTTGCACATGTCAGCGACCAGCTCAGCGCCCTGTGCCGCCAACGGCAGCGCCCGGTGGTACTGGGGTTCACCCCGCCGCTGGATGCCACCGCCTTTTTGCCAACGCTGCGCAACCTGTGCCAGATGTCCATGCACATCGCCACCTTGCATGCCGACGCTGACCGCTGGCGCCTGAGCCTGGACCGCTGGGGTTCGGATACCGGGGCGCTGTTTCAGACCGGCTTTGGCCTGGTGCAAGACGCCAGCACACACCGACTGACTGCCGACAGCACGCGCACCCAAGGCGCCACCCCCGAACTGGTCACTGCAGCCGACCAATGGGGCGTGCTGGCAACCCGGGCATCGGTGGAGGGGCAACGCGGTATCCCTGGCCACTGGCGCATCGTCGATGGGCTGGAGGACATCGAAGTGGCTGCTGCGACCTGCGTGGCCTCCACGGTGCTGATCGACGCGGGCTCTGCGGGCGATTTTGAATCCCGCGCACGCTTGGTGCACCACCTGCGTCTCTCGCGCCCCCCAACGCTCAAGATCGTGGTGCGCGAGAACCTCGGCAAGTTGCGCACCCACAGCGAGCAGGCACTGCTGCAACTGGGCGCCAGCGCGGTGGTCTACAAAGAGGTGGGTTTCTCGCGACTACTGCAACTGCTGCAGGACATCAACGCTCAGAGCCACACCCGCAAAGTCCACCCCGACTACGCTCAGGCGCTCGACAGCTTCATGCCCCCCCGCGAGCGGGGCTACCAGGCCCCGGGACGATTCTGTACGTTGGTACGCGGCATACTCGACCGCACCCATGACATTGGCCTGTCGCACAGTCTGGTACGGCTCAACATGCTGGACCGGATGCCGCACCTCGATGCTTTGCGCGCCTGCCACACCTCGCGCGATGGCGACTTGTTCACGGCCGACCACGAAGCGATCTACGTGTTCCTGTTCGCCTGCCGGGAGCCCGATGTAGAGCTGGCCCTGCAACGGGTATTCGCGCTGCCGCTGACCCAACTTTTCACTTCGCAAGCTACGGACTGCTCAGCGCCGGGCATACGCGCGATGACTGAACAGTTGCAAGAATCCCTGCGCAAGGGCGTACCTGACTACAGTGCCATCTTGGCAGCAGTCAGCGCCCCCACACCTGCCGCCCTGGAGGCTCCTCCTGCCACGCCCTTGGCGCAGTTAAGAGAGGATGCGCTGGCACTGCCAAAGCACACCAACATAGAGAACCAACAGTCCGAGGCCTCGCCGCTCGTTGTGACAAGACCGCAAATGCGACCACGCCCTATCGGACAGCGCGCCGCGCCACGCCCCCTTGGAAGGACGTCTGCATGACGGCATGGATGCTTGTTTACGTGCTGCTGGGTGTCTTGCTGGCTTGGCCGTGTGGTTGGCTGCTGCGCCGCGTGCTGAAGGCGCGCCAGCCGTTACGCTGCGTGCAGCCCTATCGGCCAGACCTTCCGCAAAGCGAGTCGCCCATTACCCCAAAAGGTGGGATGACCAAAGCCCCATGAACAAAGAGTTTGCATGCGCGTGATTGCTGTCGTTTCGCCGCTCGGCGGGTCCGGGCGCACCACCATGGTCGCCCACCTGGCGTCCATTGGTGCCCGTCAAGGCCAGCACACCTTGGCCGTAGAACTCTGCGCCCAGAATCTGCTGGGCATACACCTGGGCATGCCCCGCCCCGCCAGTCAGGGATGGGCAGCACTTGCTGCCACAGGCTCTTGGTGGGCAGACGGCAGCTTCGACAACACGGACGGCGTCTGCGTTCTGCCCTTTGGCCCAGCGGCACCAGAAACCATCACGACGCTCCACCAGTTGCTCGCTGCCCACCCACAGTGGCTGCAAGACCAGTTGGAACTGCTCGACGTGCCAGAGGATTGCACGATACTGCTGGACACACCGCAATGGCCTTCGCCGCTGGCCCAGGCGGCGCTGCGCTGCGCAGATGCGGTGTTGGTGGTCATGGAAGCGTCTGCGCGCGGATGTGCCAGCACGGACGCCGTACGCGCCATGCTGCAGGCGTCGCCAGCAACGCCCAACGTGCAGGGCATCGCAGTCACGCGTTTTGACCCGCGCCGCGTATCGCAACGGGAGGCGCTCAGCACATTGCGCCAGCAGTGGGGAAGCCAATTGCTGCCCTATACCGTGCATGAAGACGAGAACCTTTCACGTGCACTGGCCGCATCGCAATGCGTGAACGGCATGGCACCGCATGCACAGTCCGCGCACGATCTCCAGGGCATCTTCCATTGGCTGTCGGCAGTGCCTCCGTTGGCGCCGCTGCCTGCGCCCGCAGCTGGAGTGGTTGCACCATGACAGACCAGGCGCCCTCGGGCACCACCACACCTACCCCGGCCACCGAACAAGCGGACGCACTGGTGCCCACTCGCAAGGCACTGATGTGGCTCGGGCGACAGCTTGAGGTTGGGCATGAGGCTCCCTGGTGGATGTGGTTGTGGCGCTGTTTCGTTCTGCCACCCTCGCCACAGCGCGCATTGCGCCCCTGGTTGCTACGCCCAGTGCGCGGGCTTTGGGCAGGCCTCGGCTGGGCCATGCGCTGGCTCTGGCGAGTCCTGGCACTGGCGCTGACACTGGTTTTCTGGCCCATCCGGCTTTTCCTGCGTGCCATGGACCGCCTGGCCACCCACGTCAACGTGGGCAAGGGCATGCGACTGGCAGACCAGTGGCTCACACCGGCCCTGGAGATTCCTGGCCTGCGCTGGGTGATCCTGGCGGTGGGAGCGGTCACCGGTCTGGTCGTCATGACCACCCCATTCAACTGGTTCGGGCAACTGTTGTTCATGCTGCTCTGCTGGGGACTGTCCCTGGTGCTCCGGCGCCTGCCAGGCCGCTATCCTTCGCTGGCGCTTGCAGCGATCAGCCTGCTGGCGATGGGGCGTTACGCCTGGTGGCGCCTGACTTCATCGATTGAATTCGACTCGGTCATCGAGTCCTTCCTGGGCTACGGCCTGCTGGCGGCAGAGGCCTACACCTGGTTGGTGGTGGTGCTGGGCTTCATACAGACTGCCTGGCCCCTGCACCGCAGTCCGGCGGAGCTGCAAGGCGCACCTGCGTCCTGGCCCACGGTGGATGTGTACATCCCCACCTATAACGAGCCGCTGAGTGTGGTGCGCACCACGGTGCTGGCGTCGATGGCACTGGACTGGCCCAAAGACAAGGTCAAGGTCTTCATCCTGGACGATGGGCGGCGCGAGGAATTCCGTGCCTTTGCCGAATCCATGGGCGTGGGCTATATCGTGCGGCCCGACAACAACCACGCCAAGGCTGGCAATCTGAACCATGCGCTGGGCAAGACCGATGGTGAGCTGGTCGCCATCTTCGACTGCGACCACATTCCCACACGCTCCTTCCTGACCACGGCCGTGGGCTGGTTCCAGCGCGACCCGAAGTGCGCCATGCTGCAAACGCCGCACCACTTCTTCTCACCTGACCCGTTTGAGCGCAACCTGGGCACCTTCCGCCGTGTGCCCAATGAAGGTGCCCTGTTCTACGGTCTGATCCAGGATGGCAATGATTTCTGGAACGCTACGTTCTTCTGCGGTTCCTGCGCGGTGATACGGCGCGGCCCTTTGCTAGAAGTGGGCGGCATCGCAGTGGAAACCGTGACCGAGGATGCGCACACCGCCCTCAAGCTGCACCGGCGCGGCTACACCACGGCTTACATCAACGAGACGCAGGCCGCCGGCCTGGCCACCGAGAGCCTGTCGGCCCATGTGGGCCAACGCATCCGCTGGGCGCGAGGCATGGCGCAGATCTTCCGCGTGGACAACCCCTTCCTGGGCAAGGGCCTCACGCTGTGGCAGCGCATCTGCTATGCCAACGCCATGGTGCACTTCTTCTTCGGGCTGCCGCGGCTGGTGTTCCTCACCGCGCCCATGGCCTTCTTGTTTTTTGAATGGCACATCATCAACGCGGGCGCCATCATGATCGCGCTGTATGTGCTGCCATACATCCTGCAGTCCAACATCGCCAATGCGCACGTGCAAGGCGAGCACCGGCACACGTTCTGGGCTGAGGTCTACGAAACGGTGTTGGCCTGGTACGTGGCCCTGCCCACCACGGTGGCTCTGATCAATCCGCGCCTTGGCAAGTTCAACGTGACAGCCAAGGGCGGGCTGGTGGACGAGCCGT
>NZ_QAIM01000275.1:0-6532 GCF_003061035.1 Acidovorax sp. HMWF018 | reverse complement strand
CGGCGCATGCGCCGGCCTTGAGCCATTGATGAGGCCATTTCCTGGGAACCATGTTCATGTGTGTCTCCGTGGGGTGGTGGGTAGAAACTGCGTCAATGCGGGGCGATGTCACTCGCCGCCGAACACCGAGCCATGGCGTTGCCGCAGCTCGTTTTTCTGGACCTTGCCGGTGCCGCCCAGCGGCAGGCTTTCGACAAACAGCACTTCGTCGGGCAGCCACCACTTGGCAACACGCTCTGCGAGGAAGTCCAGGATCTGCGCCTTGTCGAGCGACTGGCCGGGCTTGCGCACGATGAAGAGCAGCGGGCGTTCGTCCCACTTGGGGTGCTTGACGCCGATGACAGCGGCCATGGCCACCGCCGGGTGGGCCACGGCGGCGTTCTCCAGGTCGATGGAGCTGATCCACTCGCCGCCCGACTTGATCACGTCCTTGGTGCGGTCGCGAATCTGCACCACGCCCTGCGGGCTGATGGTGGCGATATCGCCCGTGGGAAACCAGCCATCGGCCAGCGCCGAACGCTCGGCCTTGTGGTACCGGTCCACGATCCACTGGCCGCGCACCATCAGCTCGCCCTGCGCCACGCCGTCGCGCGGCAGGCTGGCGCCGTTTTCATCCACCAGCTTGAGCTCGATACCGAACACCGACTTGCCCTGCTTGGCGACCAGCGCGTGGCGGTCCTCGGGCGGCAGTTCGGCGTCGGCCGCGCCCAGCACGCTCATGGTGGCAATGGCCGTGGTCTCCGTCATGCCCCAGCCGTGGCGCACCTCCACGTCGTACACGTCGTTGAACTTGGCGATCAGCGCCTTGGGCATGGCAGAGCCCCCCACGCCCGTGCGGCGCATGGTGGTAAAGCGCAGCTGGTTCTGCTCCACATGCTGGATGAGGCCCATCCAGATGGTGGGCACACCCGCGCTGACGGTGACGCGCTCGGACTCCATCAGCTCGTACAGGCTGGCGGCGTCCAGGCGTGGGCCGGGCAGCACCAGCTTGGCCCCCCCAATCAGGGCCGCATAGGGCAGGCACCAGGCGTTGATGTGGAACATGGGCACCACGGGCAGGATGGTCTCTCGCGCGCTGATGCTCAGCACGCCCGGCATGCAGGCCGACAGGGCACTGAGCGCCAGCGCCCGGTGCGAATACAGCACGCCCTTGGGGTTGCCGGTGGTGCCCGAGGTGTAGCACAGCGCTGCGCCGGTCTTTTCATCACATTCGGGCCACGCAAAGCGGTCATGCTGGCCGGCCACCAGGGTCTCGTAGGCCTCGACCCCGGGCACCCCTTGCAGGTCGATGGTGCCCAGCGTCTCCGCATCACACAGCGCCACCCAGTGCCGTACGCGGGGGCACGACCCCGCAATGGCGCGCACCAGTGGTGCGAAGGTAGTGTCAAACAGCACCACCTCGTCATCGGCGTGGTTGACGATGTAGGCCAGCTGCTCGGGGTGCAGGCGTGGGTTGCAGGTGTGCATGACCATGCCGCTGCCGGACACGGCGTAGTACGCCTCCAGGTGGCGGTGGTTGTTCCAGGCCAGCGACCCCACTACGCTGCCAGGGCGCAGGCCCAGCGCCTGCAATGCGTTGGCCAGCTGCCGGGCGCGCCGGGCCATGTCGGCAAAGCGGTAGCGGTGCAGGCTGCCATTGGTGTCGCGCGAGACGATTTGCTGGTCGCCGTACTGGTTCTCACCGTGCTCGAGGATGGCCGAGACCAGTAACGGCCGATCCATCATGCTGCCGGGCTGCTGCATTGCTGTCGTCTCCTTGTGGTGTGCGCGGTGCTGCATCGCGGTATCCGTGGGATGCCGGTGCAGAGCCCTCTTTGCCGGGGCTGGCGCATCGTCGCAAACAACGCGGGGCGTGCTTGTCTTCTACGTGACTGGAGCGCACAGCACCGCCGTGGTGCACGGACGGTTCACAGGCCCAGCGCTGTGAAAAGACCGTCCATGCGCGCCTGCACGGCGGCGTCCATGTCCATGGGACGGCCCCATTCGCGCTGGGTCTCCCCCGGCCACTTGTTCGTGGCGTCCATCCCCATCTTGCTGCCCAAGCCGCTGATAGGCGAGGCGAAGTCCAGGTAGTCGATGGGTGTGTGCTCCACCAGCAGGGTGTCGCGCGCCGGGTCCATGCGGGTGGTGATGGCCCAGATCACGTCTTTCCAGTCGCGCACATCCACGTCGTCGTCCACCACCACGATGAATTTCGTGTACATGAACTGGCGCAGGTGGCTCCACACGCCCATCATCACGCGCCGCGCGTGGCCGGCGTAGGCCTTGCGGATGCTGACCACGGCCATGCGGTAACTGCAGCCTTCGGGGGGCAGGTAGAAATCCACGATCTCGGGGAACTGCTTTTGCAAGAGGGGGATAAACAGCTCGTTCATCGCCAGGCCCAGCACGGCGGGCTCGTCGGGCGGCTTGCCCGTGTAGGTGCTGTGGTAGATCGTGTCCTTGCGCAGTGTGATGCGGTCCACGGTGAGAACGGGGAACTCGGCGCATTCGTTGTAGTAGCCGGTGTGATCGCCGTACGGCCCTTCCAGCGCATGCTGCCAGCCGCTCGCGTGATGGGCATCGGGCTGGATGTGGCCTTCGAGCACGATCTCGGCGGTGGCGGGCACCGAGAGGGGCACGCCCAGCGCGGGCGTGACCTCGGTGCGTGCGCCGCGCAGCAGACCTGCGAACTGGTATTCGCTTAGAGAATCCGGCACGGGCGTGACGGCGCCCAGCAACGTGGCCGGGTCGGCCCCCAGCGCCACGGCCACGGGGTAGGGCTGGCCGGGGTGGGCGGCGCAGTGGTCGGCAAAGTCCAGCGCGCCGCCCCGGTGCGCCAGCCAGCGCACGACGACCTGGTTGCGCGAGAGCACCTGCTGGCGGTAGATGCCCAGGTTCTGCCGGGCCTTGCGCGGACCGCGCGTGATGGTTAGGCCCCAGGTGATGAGAGGGGCCACGTCGCCGGGCCAGCAGTGCTGCACGGGCAGGCGGGCCAGGTCGACATCGGGCCCTTCCCACACCTCTTGCTGGCAGGGCGCGCCGCGCGCCATGGTGTGGGGTGCCATGTTCCACAGGGTCTTGAGCAGCTGGCCCATGCCCAGCATGTCCTTGAAGCCTTTGGGGGCCTCGGGCTCCTTGAGGGTGGCCAGCAATTCGCCCAGCGCGCGCACACCGCGGAGGTCGGCCACACCCATGGCGCGGGCCACGCGGGCCGTCGTGCCAAACAGGTTGGTGAGCACGGGCATGCGGTGGCCCGTGGGCTGGGTGAACAGCAGCGCCGGGCCACCTGCGCGCAGCACGCGGTCGCTGAGCGCGGTCATCTCCAGGTGGGGCGAGACGCTGCCCTCCACGCGGCGCAGGTCGCCCGTGGCTTCGAGCTGGGCCATGAAGTCGCGCAGGTCGCGGTAGGCCATATCAGTACCAATATTTGAACAAAATAGGCCGACAGCGCTTATCCATCATGCGCTGACAGCTACCAATTAAAGAGCATTCAATTCCAAGCCCACCCACCGAGGCGCCAGGGTGTGCGGCACATCGATGAGGTCTAGCACGCGGGCCACGCTGTAATCCACCACCTCGCCCACGGTCTGCGGGCGCAGGTAGAACGCGGGCAGCGGCGGGCAGACGATGCCGCCCATCTCGGTCACGGCCACCATGTTGCGCAGGTGCGTGAGGTGCAGGGGCGACTCGCGCACCATCAGTACCAGGCGGCGGCGCTCCTTGAGGGCCACATCGGCCGCGCGCGTGAGCAGGTTGTCGGCCAGCCCGTGCGCAATGGCGGCGAGTGTGCGCATGGAACACGGCGCGACCACCATGGCATGGCACTGGAACGAGCCGCTCGCAATGGCCGCGCCCACGTTGGCCACGTCGTGCACGCGGTGCGCCAGCGCTTCCACCGCAGGGCGGTCCATGTCCAGCTCGTGCTGCAGGTTGCGCCAGCCGGCATGGGAGACGACCAGGTGGGTTTCGATGCCGGGCAGGCCCTGCAGCACCTGCAGCAGGCGCGCGCCATACACGGCGCCGCTGGCGCCGGAGATGCCCACGATGATGCGGCGCAAGGTGGTGGGCTCAGCCATGCGAGGCCTCCACCACAGTGGGGCGCTGCAAGGGCTGCGCCTGCTGATCGGCCTCCACCTGCTCCAGCACCAGCGCGGCCTGCACGGGGTCAAAGTCTTCGTGCGCGCGTTTTTTCACACCGTACTGCTGCAGCTGGTAATGCCGGTCGGCAACGATGCCGTGGCGCGCGAGCGTGCTTTTGACACAGACCAGCGGGCAGCCGTCGAGCGCGATGATGGGCCGACCCGAGCGCACGATCTTCATCAGGTGCGGCACATCGCCCCCCACGCCCGCAATGCACGACATCTCGGCCACGCCGTGCCGGTCGAGCTGCAGCGCCACGTGGTTGGCCAGCTGCGCTGCGCTGGAGCAGCCGGAGCAGGAATAGACCAACGGGTGGTTCTGGGGATGGGTGTGGGTGGTCATGCTCACCCTCCGTTGCGTGGTGTCGGGTCCAGGCGGCGGCGCAGGTGGCCCAGCACCTGGCGCGGCGCCAACTTCTGCGCCCACTGGCGCGGGTCCAGCACCGGCAGCTCAATCGCGTCGAGTGCGTTCTTCACCACCAGGCCCAGCTCGGTGTCGCCCTCCATCGACAGGCGGCGACTGAAGAACAGCGTGTCCGGGTCCTGCTGGCGCTGGGCCAGCAGCAGGAAGTCGTGGGCCGTGGCGCTCAGCGTCACGTCGGCCACCACCGGGGCGACCAGCGGGGCGTGGGGCGCAAAACGCTGGCCCGTCCAGGCAAAGTCGAACGCCACGCGCGCATCGCGCACCTGCACCCGCATCTTCTTATGCAGCAGCAAGCGGCCCACATCACCGGGCAGGTGCCGCACGAGCGCCAGGTTGAGCGCCGTCACCAGCAGCATCGAGCCGGGGTAGGCGGGAAAGCGCGCCAGCAAAGCCCCCACGGGAGGCGGCACCAGCCGTGGGTTCGCGGCAGGCGTGGGCGAAGAAGGGAAAGCAGCCATAGGTAGAAGACCGGCCCTCAGGCCACGTAGAAAAACACGGTGAAAAAATGGCAGACACTGCCGCCCAGCACAAACAGGTGCCACAGCCCGTGGCCATGGCGCACGCGGTGGTCCAGCGCATAGAAGACGATGCCCAGCGTGTAGCAGGCACCGCCCGCCAGCAGCCAGGCAAACCCGGCTGGCGTGAGCGCCTGCCACAGTGGCACCACGGCCACCAGCGCCAGCCAGCCCATGAGCACATAGATGACCAGCGACAGCACACGTGCACCACGCGCCCACCAGATCTCTTGCGCAATGCCCAGCAGGGCCAGGCCCCACACCACGCCCAGCAGCGACCAACCCCAGGCGCCGCGCAGCGACACCAGCGCAAACGGCGTGTAGCTGCCCGCAATCAGCAGGTAGATGCTGCAGTGGTCCAGCTTTTGCAGCACTGCCTTGATGGTGCGCCGACGCACGCTGTGGTACGCGGTGGAGGCCGCGTACAGCGCCACCAGCATGGCGCCATAGATGCTGAACGCGACCACCTTCCACGGGTCACCCAGGCGCGCCGCCAGCGTGATGAGCACGGCCGCGCCCGCCGTGGCCAGCAGGGCGCCGACCAGGTGGCTGATGCTGTTGAAGCGTTCTCCGGGGTACATGCGGTGATTCGCTTTGCGTTATGGATTCATCGCAGGCCGCGCGGCACCACCACCCGCGGCCCCTTGCAGCCCCTGCTCCAGGCCTGGGCGCCCGAACCAGTAGCCGTTGCAGGGCAGATCGGGCATGAAGGGCTGCATGCGCTCCACAAAGTCGGGGGTCTTTTCAGCAGTCTCTTTCGCAACCACTGCGCGGCGGGCTTCGTCAAACGCGGTGATCACCTGCGGCATGTGGTGCGCCTGCGGGCTCAGCCGCACCACGTCCACACCCTGGGCGCGCATCGCGGCCAATTCGTTGGCCAGGTTGTAGACGCGGGCCGATTGCGTTTGTGTGCCATTGAGCACCAGAAAACCCTCGCTCTCGCGCGTGCGCAGCGGCAGTCCGTCAGCATGGTCGAGGCAGCTGAACTGGCAGTCGTCCTTGGGCAGGTTGCGGTGGCGCGCGGTGAAGCAGCGTGCCGAATAGGCCAGTGGCATGCGCCCGTAGGCAAACACCTCGGTCTCGATGTCTGCGGGCCGCTGCGCCAGCACGGCGGAGAGGGCGTCCTGCGACATTTCGAGCGGCATCACCCAGCGGGTGGCACCCAGCTGCGCCATCCATTGCAGCGAGTGCGCGTTGTACAGGTTCAGGTGCGGTCCGGCCACAAAGGCCTGCGGCCCGGCGGGTGCTCGCGCAAGGCAGCTCACCGCACCCATGTCATTGGCCTCGACCAGAAACTCGCCGTTGCCTGTGATCTTGTGCATCACGCCCACGTCGGCGCTGGACTCGATGAGCACCTGGCTGGACAAGACCGCCTCCTTGCCCGCGTCCCGCAGCATGCGCGCCAGCGCCAGCCAGTCGACCAGGCGCAACTCATGGCGGCGTGAGCACACCGTTTCGCCCAGGTACACCAC
>NZ_QAIM01000274.1:0-3199 GCF_003061035.1 Acidovorax sp. HMWF018 | reverse complement strand
GCGCTACTTTGGTGCCCAGCTGGCGCAGCACGGCAGCGCGCTGCGCCAGCTGGGCACCAAAGTAGCGCTGCACCAGCAAGGTGGTTGCCTCGTGGCTGGTTTTGGTGGCGTCGGCCTGGGCCTCTTGCGCCTGTGCATCCAGCAGGCCCCGGGCGGCATGACTGGCGCCGCCCATGTAGATCGGCCAGATGGCGGAGACCGAGGCCGTGGTGTCGCTCTTGCTGCGGTTGAGCGTGTAGCTAGACGGTAGGTGGGGTAACTGGGCCAGCGAGCCCGCCAGCTGCGGCGGCACCTGCGACAGCACGCCGGGCAGTGCGCGGTTCAGCGGGTTCAGGTCCACGTCCAGGTTGGCGTTGTAGGAATAGGCGGCGCCGCTCAGGTTGACCACCGGGCCGCCCAGGCGCTGCATGGCGTCGCGGCGCAGCTGGGCGCTTTCGACGGCACTGCGCGATGCGGCCAGCTGGTCGGAGCGCTGCTGCAGCTGGTGCAGCGCTGCGTCAAACGCCAAAGGGGCGGCGTGGGCCTGCAGGGGCAGCAGGGTCAGGGTGGTAGATGCAAGCAGGCAGAGCAAAGCCGCGCCTGCCCGGCCTGTGTGCCGGGGCGTGGTGGGATAGGTCATGGTGTCAGGTCGTGGTTGTCAGCGCGCACCCACGGGGGTGTAAGCGTTGCTGTGCTCTGCCAGCCAGCGTGCCGACAAGTCGGTGCCGTGCTGGCTGGGGTGAAAGTCGGGGCGCAGGTACTCGCGCCAGGGGCGCCAGGTCTCACGCACCAGGCCGCCCTTGCCGAACAGCGTGCGTGCGGCGCTGGTCCAGGTGCTCCATTTCCACAGCGAGCCATCGCGGCGCAGGTTCAGTACCGTCTGGCGCAGCACATCGCCGAGGAACACCACCGTGATGCGGCGGAACCAGGTGATGCGCCACTCGTGGTTGCCGCCCAGTGCCTGGTAAAGGTCGAAGGCCGTGTTCTTGTGCTCGGACTCTTCGGCACAGTGCCATTGCCACATGGTGGCCAGGCGCGGCTCGGCGCCCTGCAGTACCTCGGGGTGGGCCAGCAGCCATTCGGCCAGCAGGGCTGTGAAGTGCTCGTTGGCAGCGGTCACGGCCAGCGGATGGCGCGGGTCGGCGCCTGCAAACAGCTTCATGCGCTCTTGCGCACGCGGGGCCCATTCGTTGGCGAGGCCCTGCTGGTCGAGGTGGCCGTTGAACAGCGCGTGGATGCGGCGGTGGGTGGCCTCTTGCCCGATAAAGCCGCGCACCTCTTCGGCAAACTGCGCCTGTTGGTCAGGGGGCAGGGCCTTGTGGCCGTCACGCACGGCGTCGATAAAGAACTGCTCGCCCACCGGAAAGCTCATCGACAGCGCATTGAACAGCGCCGAGCGAAACGCATCGCCACCACACCAGTGGCGCGCAAACGGCGTCTCCAGGTCGATCAGCAGGCGGCGGACAACGAGTTCGGTCATGAAGAAGGCTCCTGGCGCAAAGGGGGCCGCGCGGTGGTGCAGGGGTTTGGTACTTTGCAGTACCGGTGATTTGTATGATGCAGATCAACTATGGTACTGTCAAGTACCTCGTCGAATTTTCTGCATTGCGATCAGCCTCCATGAGTGAAGTCACCGCCCCAGCCGCTACACCCGCTGCACCCGCTGCGGGCACCGAACACCGTGCCCGTCTGCTGGAAGGCATGGCGCGCGCCGTGGCCGCCAAGGGTTATGCCGACACCACCATTGCCGACATCGTGCGCGAAGCCAGCGTGTCGCGCCGCACCTTTTATGAAAACTTTGCCGACAAGGCCGAGTGCCTGACCGCACTGTACGAGGCGGCCAGCGGCAACGCGATAGCGGTGCTGCGCGCAGCCATTGACCCGCACAGCGACTGGGAGGCCCAGGTGGAGCAGGCCATGGCGGCCTACTTTGGCGTGCTGGCGCGCAACCCCGTGTTGCTGCGCACCTTGTTCATCGACATCTTGGGCCTGGGCCCCACGGGCCTGGCCGCGCGCCGCCGCGCCAACCAGCAACTGGCCGACCTGATGCTGGACGTGGTGAACAACCGCCCGGGCGAGCGCAAACGCAAGGCCCCGCTGCAACCCATGATGGCCATGGCCGTGGTGGGGGGCATCAACGAAATGGTGCTGCAGTCCATCGAGCAGGACCGGGCCGGGCAGCTGCAAGAGCTGGTGGAGCCCGCTTCCACGTTGTTGCGGGCGGCAATCTCTGCGGAGTTTTGAATCTGTTGGGGTAATGCTTACCGCTGCCCGCGCAGCGAGCGCCTCACACCTCGTTGGCAATCTCGATCAGGTTGTCGTCCGGGTCGTAGATATAGACCGAGCGCAGCCGGTGACGTGCGCCCGTTGCGCCTACCGGGCCTTGCACGATGGCGACGCCTTCGGCCTGCAGGTGGGCGATGACGTCGTCGAGCGGCATCCGGGTGAGAAAGCACAGGTCACCCGAGCCCGCCGTCGCATGGCGCACATTGGGGTCCACGACCGTGCCCACTTCGTGCAGGTTGATCTTTTGCGCACCGAAGTGCAGCGCGTACCGCTGGGGCTTGAACTCCCGCGCGGTCATGCCCAGCACACGCTCATAAAACGCCATGGTTTTGTCGATGCTGGCGACGGTGAGCACGACGTGGTCGAGTGAATCCAGGACGATGGGCATGGTGTGGGGCAGAGCGTCAGGCGGGTGAAGGAAGGAGGGCCGGTGCCGTGGGCTGCAGCCACCGCTTGTTGGCAGCAAACACCACCGTGAGCAGCAGCCCGGCCAGCAAGGCCATGAACCAGTGCAGGGGCGATAGCGGCACAAACCTGAAAGCGTTGGCCAGCCACGGCACGGTGGTGATGGCCGTCAGCGCGGCCAGCGTGCCGCCCGCCACCCACAGGCTGACCGGGGTGAGTCCCGCCCACAGGCTGCGCCACACCGTCTGGCTGCTGCGGCTGGGCAGGATTAGTGCGGCATTGGCGGCCACCAGCACCACAAACGCGGCCGTGCTGGCGGTGGCGGCATGTGCGGGCTGGCTCAGCAGCCAGGCATACAGGCCCACCACGGCGGCCGTCACCACGCTGCCCTGCAGCACGCTCAGCAGGATGTGGCGGGCGGACAGCAGGGGTTCGTCGGCCGCGCGGGGCGGCTGCTGCATGAGGTCGGCAGCGCCTTTTTCGGCCTCGAACACGATGGAGCAGGCGGGGTCGATGACCAGTTCCAGAA
>NZ_QAIM01000273.1:0-5427 GCF_003061035.1 Acidovorax sp. HMWF018 | reverse complement strand
CACCCGCCCGCTGGCAGCGCCTCAAGGATGTGATCCTCTCCACCGACCCTCGGCGGCGCACGCTGGTGGGCATGGCCTTGCTGGCGCTCACGCTGATGGCCGGCAGCGCCGGCGTGATGCTGCTGGTGGCACATTCCAGCACCACCGTGGACCAGACCGCCGTGCAATGGTGGGCCGCCCTGTCGGTGGGCGGCCTGGTGGTCATGACGGCCTTCATCCGCTCCGGCGAAACCGCCCGCCTGCGCGACCCCTCGCTCACCATCCCGCAAATGGTCTGGACCATCACCAGCGGCGCCGTGGCCTATGTGCTGGCGGGCGATGCGCGCGGGCTGGTGCCCAGCGTGCTGGCAATGATCCTGTTCTTTGGCACCTTCGGCCTCACGGTGGCCGAGGTGATCGGCATTGGCGTGTATGCGCTGCTGGCCTTTGCCAGCGCCATCGGCGTCAGTTCGCGCTTCAACGCCAACGCCTCGGGCTACCTCGACACCGCCTATGCGCTGATGGTGCTCATCGTGCTCAGCGGCTGCATTGCGCTGAACCTGCGCATCCAGCGCATCCGCGCCAAGCTGCAGCAGCAGCGCGAGGCCCTGGCCCAGGCGCTCGAAGTCAACCGCGAACTGGCCACCCGCGACGAGCTGACGGGCCTCATCAACCGCCGCGCCATGCTCGACCTGATGGCGCTGGAGCACCGCCGCAGCCTGCGCAGCGGCCGCCCGATGCTGCTGGCGCAGCTGGACATCGACCACTTCAAGCCCATCAACGATCAACACGGCCACGCCACCGGCGACCGCGCGCTGCAGGCGTTTGCGGGCACCGTGCGCGCCAGCGTGCGCGACACCGACGTGCTGGCCCGCTGGGGTGGCGAGGAGTTTGTGCTGATGCTCACCGACACCTCGGCAGACCACGCGCGCGAGTTGCTCGAACGCATCCGCCAGGCCGTGCAAGCGCTGGAGATTGCCCACAGCGCAGGCTCGCTGCACCTCACGGTGTCCATCGGCCTGGCGCAGCACCTGCCCGGAGACACCGTGGAGCACACGCTGGAACGCGCCGACCAGGCGCTGTACCACGCCAAGGCCCTGGGCCGCAACCGCGTGGTGGTGGCGCCGGCCGGCCACCGTACCGTGGCGGCGGGGTCTAACGCACGGGCTTGATCGTGCCGCAGTCAGCGGCGAGCCACTTGCCGTTTTGCACCATGTCGATCTGCTCGGGTTTGCCGTTCGACGTGGTCTTGACCTTGAAATTGCCCGTGTAGGCCGTGGGGCCCTGGAAGGTCATCGTTCCTTCGCCCGTGGTGGGCGGCTGCCCCTGGGCGCCCTTGCAGCTGAACGTCATCGCCACCGCGTTGGGGCCCGTGCGTTGCACGTTCTGCGTGCAGCCCTCCTGCGCCGGAATGCGGTCCAGGTCGGCCTGCTCGGGGCTGATGCAGACCTTCACGGTGTTGCCGCTGGGGCCCATGCTCACGCCCTGCTGGGCCATGGCTTGCTCCATCTGCTTGCGCTGCGCGGGCGTCAGGCTGGCCATGGACTTCTGCATCTGCGCCATTGCGGCCTCCAGCTGGCCGCTCTGGCTTTTCATGGTCACGCTGTTCTCCCACAGGCCGGGGCGCAGCTTCTGGGGCTGGGCGTGGGCAGTGCACAGCACAGCGAAGGAAACGGCAAACACGAAAGCGCGGGGGATGGTGGTGTGCATGGTGTGGGGGCCTCAGTGACAGCGGCTGGGACCACAGTATCGGCAAGCACGCCCTGGCTGCCAAGTGGAGACGGAGCACTTCAGGGGCCACGATCGACGGCACGCTCTCTCTGAAAGACGCCGGACCGCTCAAGCACTCAGGTGCGGCGGCGCGCGCAGCTGCTCGGGGGTGGTGAAGTAGGCCGCCGACGCCCCCAGGGCCGCACGCGCCTGCGCCAGCTCATGGCGCGCCACGGTGCGCAGGTGCACCTCGTCGGGCCCATCCATCAGCCGCAGCGCGCGGCCCCAGGTCCAGAAGGCGGCCAGCGGCGTGTCGGGCGACAGGCCCATGGCGCCAAAGATCTGCATGGCGCAGTCCACCACGCGCTGCTGCAGGCGCGCAGCCACCACCTTGATGGCAGCGACCTGGGCACGTACGGCGCGCGCGTCCGCCGCATCGGCTGATTCGCCCTGGTCCAGCAGCCACGCAGCCTGCAGCACCAGCAGGCGCGCCTGGTCGATCTCGATACGCGACTCGGCCAGCCACTCCTGCACGTTGGCCTGATCGGCCAGCGGCTTGCCAAACGCCGTGCGCTCCAGCGCTCGCTCAGTGGCCAGGCGCAGCGCCAGCTCGCACTGGCCGATGGTGCGCATGCAGTGGTGCACACGGCCGGGGCCCAGGCGCGCCTGCGCCATCGCAAACCCCGCGCCCCAGTCGCCCAGCAGGTGGTCCGCAGGCACACGCACGCCCTGCAGCAGGATCTCGCAATGCCCCTCGGGCGCATGGTGGTGCAGCACGGGGATGTTGCGCACGATCTGCACACCCGGCGTGTCCACGGGCACCAGCACCATGCTGTGGCGGTGGTGGCTGTCTGCACCATCGGCATCCGCATTGCGGCACAGCACGATGAGCAGTTGGCAGTGCGGATGCGCCGCGCCGGTGATGAACCACTTGCGGCCGCTGAGCACCAGGCCATCCCCCTCGCGTCGCACCGTGGTCTGCAGGTTCGTGGGGTCGGACGAGGCCACGTCGGGCTCGCTCATCGCAAAGGCCGAACGCATCTGGCCGTCCAGCAACGGCACCAGCCAGCTGGCGCGCTGCGCGGGTGTGGCAAAGCGGTGCAGCAGCTCGATGTTGCCGGTGTCCGGCGCCTGGCAGTTGAACACCTCGGCCGCCCAGGGCAGGCGGCCCATGGCCTCGGCCAGTGGTGCGTAGTCGAGGTTGGACAGGCGCGTGCCGGGCTCGTCCTCGCGCAGCGTGGGCAAGAAAAGGTTCCACAGCCCTTCTTCGCGGGCCAGGGCCTTGAGGTCTTCCAGGAACGGCGGCGGGTAGTCGCGCGCGGCCACGGCCGCATGCCAGGCGGCGTTGTAGGGCAGCAGATAACGGTCGATGAACGCCAGCAGGCGATCACGCAGTTGCAGAGCCAGGGGGGAAGGTGCGAAGTCCATGTGGGCATTGTGAAAACGGCGCCAGCACACGTCACAACGCAGGCGACAACGGACTTGACGTACATCACGGCCTGCCCGGAGCGCCCTTAGGGAGGCAAACACAGCGCTATTTTATTGATAGCTATCAAGGCATATTGCACTAGCGCTACCAGCCTCTTTTGCTTGAAATCTCGCTGAGCGCCCCCCTGCACACGGGTACCATGGCCCCATGAGTACCCACTACGAAACCCTGCAACACGCCGACACCTACCGCGAGGCGTTTGCGGTCGAGCCCCCTGCGGCGCTGGGTGAACCCCACCTGTGGCCCCGCAAGCCAGGTTTGTTTATCGTGCATGCCGCGACGGCCGCCGCCCTGGCACAAGGGCCCACCGGCCCGGCCGAGGAGACCGCTCCATCAACAACTGCATCAGACACCCCCAGCAACGCCGCCCCCCACCGGGTACTGGTGCCTGCGCAATGGGGCCTGGTGCCGCACTGGGTCAAGTCGGCATCCGACGCCAAGCTGCGTGCACCCAAGCTGGTCAACGCCAAGTCCGACACCGCTTCCACCGGCACGGCGTTTCGCGACGCATGGCTGAACGGCCAGCGCTGCATCGTGCCCATGGCTGCGTTTTATGAAGACGACCTGCGCAGCGGCAAGGCCGTGCCCACCCGCGTCGCGCGCGTGGACGGCAAGCCGATGGGCGTGGCAGGCCTGTGGGCGCGCTGGCAGGGCGCTGACGGCGAGGTGATCATCAGCTACTGCCTGCTCACGGTGAACGCCAACAACCACGCGCTGCTGCACCGCTACGGCCAGCCCGGCAGCGAGAAGAGCATGCCCGCCATCCTGAACGAAGGCGCATACGACGCGTGGCTCACGGCCCGGCCGGAAAAGGCCAAGGAGTTCATGCGCCAGTACGCTGCGCAGTGGCTCACGGCCAACCCGGTGGAAAAAAAGGCGGACAAGGTGCCAAAGGGGTGGCTGGATTGAAGGCAGTCGCCGCCACCCGCACGGGGCCTGGGCTGCGCCCGCTCAGGACGGCCGCTTCATCTGGCACGACGTCGGCTGGGCGCTGATGTAGTTGTCCCAGGCCACTTCGGAGCGGAAGCCGTAGCCGGTTTTTTCCGCGTCGTACTTCACGCCCTTGCTGCCCTGCTTGGCCCAGATGCCCAGGTACAGCGGGGCTTCAAGCTGGTGGTCGGTCTTGCGCATGCGCACCTCGCCCATGGGGCTCTTGTAGGTCATGCCTTCCAGCGCCAGGGCCACCTTCTTGGCGTCGGTGGACTGGGCCTTGCGCATGGCTTCTCGCAGCATGTGCACGCTGTTCCAGTGGGCGGCAAACACAAAGTCTTCACCGGTCTTCTTCTTGTAGTCCACGTAGATCTTTTCCAGCTCGGGGGTGGGGGCGTTGTGCACCCAGTTCCAGATAACCCCGACCTTGCCTTCGCCCCAGGGCCCGATCTGCGCGGGCGTGCCGGGGTTGTTGGCGTTGAGCGTGAAGTAGTTGATGTTCAGGCCATAGTCGCGCGAGGACTTGAACAGCAGCGTGAGGTCGCTGCCCCAGTTGGAGGTGATGACCGTGTCGGCCTTCGTGGCGGCAATCTTGGCCACGTACGAGGCAAAGTCGCGCGTCTGGGCGATGGGGATGAAGTCATCGCCCACAACCTCGATGTCAGGCCGCTTGCGGGCCAGGTATTCCTTGGCGGCCTTGGAGACTTGGCGGCCGTGGGTGTAGTCCTGGTTGAGCAGGTACACGCGCTTGACGTCCTTGCGGCCTTGCAGGTAGGTGGTCAGCGCCTCCATCTTCATCTCGCTCGACGGATAGAAGCGGAAGTGCCAGAAGCTGCAGCGCTCGTTGGTGAGCTGCGGGTCCATGGCGGCGTAGTTGAGGTATACGGTCGCGCGCTCGGGGTCGCGCTCGGCGAGCTTGTTCAGCGCATCCACCAGCGCCAGCGCCACGCCCGAGCCACCACCCTGGGTGATGTAGCGCACGCCCCGGTCAGTGGCAGCCTTGAGCGCGTTCAAGCTCTCCTGCGGCGTGCCCTTGTTGTCAAAGTCCATCACCTCGAACTTGGGCTCGTTCGGCCCGGCCTTGGCGTTGACCTGCGCCACCACCTCGCGCAGCTGGTTGAGCGAGCTTTGGCCGGTGAGCGCAAACGGGCCGGACAGCAGGTCGATGAAGCCGATCTTCACCGTCTCGGCAGCCCCGGCGTGCGCAGCCATCACCAGCGCTGCGGCGCATGCGCCGGCCTTGAGCCATTGATGAGGCCATTTCCTGGGAACCATGTTCATGTGTGTCTCCGTGGGGTGGTGGGTAGAAACTGCGTCAA
>NZ_QAIM01000272.1:0-3447 GCF_003061035.1 Acidovorax sp. HMWF018 | reverse complement strand
GTGCCGATGTGCTCGGACATGAGTGCCTCGGCGCCGGCAATGTCTCCCGCTTCCAACGCCTCGACGATGCGCACATGGTCGGCACAGCTCTGAGCCGCATCGTGCGATGACTGGTAGAGCATGGCGATGAGCGTGGTGCGCGCCGTGAAGTCGCGCAGCGTGTCGGCCAGCAGGCTGTTGCCCAGGCATTCAGCCAGGCACACATGGAAGTCCCCCAGCAAGAAGCTGCGCATGCCCACATCGGTGCCCGCCAGCGCGGCTTTTTCGCGTTGCAGATGGCTCTTGAGCTGGCGCAGTGCCGTCTTGTCCACCACCTTGAGCTGGTGCAGCAGGCCCAGCTCAATCACGCGGCGCGCCTCAAAGGCCTCGCGCGCTTCGTCCTGAGACGGCTCGATCACATACCAGCCGCGCCGGGCACTGACGGTGACGATGCCCCGTGTGGCCAGCCGCGTGAGCGCCTCGCGCACGATGGTGCGGCTGCAGTCGAACAGCATGGCCAGCTGCTGCTCGCCCAGGCGGGAGCCGGGCGCGAGCTTTTGGGCCATTACGGCTTCGATGATGCGGTTGCTGATCTCGGTGGCGGTGGTCATTGCCTGCGGTATCGCAGGTTCCGTGCCAACTGGTATACAAGCTGAATGCACCAGCCTGGCGCACGGAGGCTGTGCACCATGGGGCAATCTGCCCCGCAACGATGCGCGGGGCTGCGCTAATTTGACCCAAGGGGATGCTGGTGCATGGATGTGGTGCAGGCGCTGGCGTTGGCGGGCCACCGGCTGCGCAGGGCACTCAGACGGCCATAGAAGGCGGTCACCTCACGAAGAGGTAAGTACCAGGACCCAAGGACCCAACGAGCGGCTACACCAGCCCGGCCAGGCGCGAGAGCCAGGACAGCACCAACCCGCTGCCCAGCACGGCAAACACTGCCGGGTGCCACCAGGGCCAGCGCGCCACGCGGCGGCGGCCCTGAGCGCCTTCGACCACCGCCTGGCCCGCCAGCAGCGACAGCCACAGCAGCAACACCATCGCACCCGGGTTGGCCGCCCAGGCGGCCGCCCAATCGCCCTGGACCAGGGCCGCACACGCGTGCGTGCCGCCGCACAGCGGGCAGGGTATGCCCGTCAGCGCAAGAAACCCGCAACCCTGACCCGGCCCGCCCTGACCCAGCCACCAGGGCGTGGCCGCCATGGCCAGTGGCCAGCCCAGGCCCAACGCCAGCCGCTGCCGCCGATCGCTCCCGCCCAGCGGCTGCCAGGCGGGTGGGCTGCCCACCGGCACCACTGCGGGGCCGGGGTCAGAGGGGAGGAAGGGCCACCGGCTCATCGCCCACCAGCTGGCGTGCCATGTAGTAGGAACCGATGGTGGACAGCGGCAGCGTCAGCAGCGCACCCACCCAGCACAGCAGGAAACCCAGCGAGCCCACGATGCCCAGCACCAGCGAGCAGAAGAACGCCGAGCCCAGGTTCTTGGTCACGATGGTCCAGGCCTGGCTGAATGCCGCGACGCCATCGCGCTCGCCGCGCGCTACGAGGAACAGTGCCACCGGGGGCAGCGCCATGACCAGCAAGCCGGGGATGAAACACAGCATGAAGCCCAGCGACACCACCAGCGAACTGATGAGCCCCGCCACAAAGGCGGGCACAAAGTCGTCAAAGCCCCGAAAGACGTCGCCGATCTGCACCGCTTCGCCGCGCGTCTCGCGCTCGATCATGCGCATGTAGCCCACCATCATGGGTCCGGCCAGCAGGCCCGCGCTGATGCCGGCGACCACCATCACCAGCAAGGTGCACACCACATGGGTGAGGACGTTTTTCTTGAAGGTGCCCCAGGCACCCGACAGGCAATCTCCCACACTGGCTGAAGCCATGGCAATCCCTCTCTCTGTAGTTGGTCAGTCGCGCGCAAGCGCTGGCTCAGTGTAGCGAGCCAGCGGCCGCTGTGGTACCCCTGACGGTGAGCCCTGAGAGAGGGTCGCTACAGAACTCCCTCCCACAGCGCAAACCGCTCCGGCTGCGTGAGGGGCGCACAAAACAGCGTTTCGCCCACATGCTGGACCGGTGGCTGTGCACCGGCATACGGCGCCCATCCAGGGTTGCCATCCCGCGCAAACGCCACCCAGCGCTGCTGAAGTGCCTCGGCCAGCGCAGCGGGCGGCGTCGGCCCCGTGAGTTCCTGCCCTGTGGGCGTGTGGAGATTGCCGAACACAAACGGCAGCTCCACCCCATGCGCTGCGCCCAAGCGCCCACGCCACTGCGGCGAGGGCCAGGTGAACTCATAACCATGGGCGCTGCGGGCCCAGCGGTGGGCCAGCGCGGCAATGCGCTGCGCGGGCACACGGTAGTAGTAGTCGGATTGCAGCGCGCACAGCCACTCCCCAGGCGTTTGCTGCGCGGGTGGCTGCATGTTTCGCAGGGCCTGTGCGGCGGAGGCATTCAAGCCCACGTCCTGCGCAAAGGCATGGACCTTCGCCTCTGTCACCCGGTCAATGGCACCGCCGGGCACGTGGTACAGGCGCATCTCCTGCGCGTTGCTGCCCACCAGCACCTGCAGTGCCGGCGGCTGGTCGGCCCACTGTTGCGCCAGCGCCTCCAACGGCGGTGCGGTGAGCACCCGTCCATCGACCACGGGCCGCAGGGGAAAGAAGTTGCGTCCGCCCAACCCGTGCTGTTGCCGCAGGGCAGGCTCGGAGGCCAGCCGGTGTACGGCGTGCAGCACGGCAGCCTGCTGCGCCGCGCCCAGTGCAGCCAGGGTGGGCTCCACACCCGCCAGCACGGCAACGGCATGGCGCGCCGCAGCGGCCTCCTGCAAGGTCTGGCAGGCGACGCTGGGGCTTTGCAAAATGGCGCGCTGGAACAACCCCCGAGAAGCGGGCATGCCCATCAGGCAGGCCAAGGCCCCGGCACCGGCCGACTGGCCGAACACCGTGGTGCGCCCCGCATCTCCGCCCCAGGCGTGGATATGGTCGCGCACCCACTGCAGTGCCATCAGCAGATCCAGCAGGCCGCGATTGGCGGGCGCAGCGTGCTCCTCGCCTTCGAAGTGCAAAAACCCGTCAATGCCCAAACGGTACTGCACCGACACCAGCACCACGCCCCATCGCGCCAGCGACGCCCCGTCGTACAGCGGCTCGCTGGTCGCGCCGCGAAAGAAGCCTCCGCCATGCACCCAGACCATGACGGGCAGGTGGGCTCCTGGCTCGGCGGTTGGCGCCCACACATTGACCGCCAGGCAGTCGTCGCCCCCCAGCATGGGCGCATCGGCACGCGCGCTGCGGGCCAGCTGCGGTGCCATGGGCGCAAACGCGGTGGCATCGCGCACGCCGGACCACGGCGAAACAGACAACGGCGCCGCAAACCGCAGCGCGCCGCGTGGCGCTTGCGCGTACGGCATGCCACGGAACACACGCACGCCCTCCTCCCACAGGCCGCGCAGTTGCCCACCGTGGGCCAG
>NZ_QAIM01000271.1:0-6645 GCF_003061035.1 Acidovorax sp. HMWF018 | reverse complement strand
TTCTTTGCAGTACGTTGGGCAAGAGGGGAGAAACCACGAAGCTCGTCGACCAGTGCGTCGGTTGCTGCTTCCAGCTCCGCATCGGGCACACACTCGGTCGCTACACCCCAGTCGTAGGCCTGCGGGCCCGTGATGCGACGACTGCGCATCACGATGTCCTTCGTGCGCGTGATACCAACCATCTTCTGCAGACGTGCAGAGCCGCCGGAGCCAGGAATCTGGCCCAACTTTTGCTCGGGCAGCGCATACAGCGTGGTGGGTGTTACGAGACGGAAGTCGCACGCCAGGGAGAGTTCAAAGCCCACACCAAAGCAGTAGCCACGGGCAGCGGTCACGACAGGCTTGCTGCAGCGGGCGGGTGCTGCAACGTTCCATGCGAGCTTGCTCACGTGCTCGGGAGAGGCCTCAAGGAAGCCCTTGATGTTGCCGCCGCTGGAGAAGTGCTCTCCTTCCGAGCGAAGGACGATGACGCGCACGCTGTCGTTGGCATCCAGCGCTTCAAATGTGATGCGCAGCTGCTCTCGCTGGGTCATGGAGATCACATTGAAAGGGGGACGGCACAGAACGATGTCAGCGCGTTCACGCGATGGGTCTATCTCCACGCGGTAGCCGTCCAGGGTGGCGCTCAGGGTGAGCGCAGGATGGTTGAGGTCATTGAGTTGCATGATTTCCTTTGCGACTGGTTAAAGAGGGTTTGAAGAAATGAATGGATTGATGGACACGCATCAAGCGGGTGGCACCACAGGCAGCGGAGGTGGCGCAGCTTCAAATTCGCCTGCTACCAACTTGCGGCGCAGGACCTTTCCGACAGGGGATTTGGGGATTTCGCGAACGAATACGTACTCGCGAGGGCGCTTGAAGTTCACGAGGTCAGAGGCGCGGCAGTGGGCATCCAGGGCATCAGCCCCTACGGCGTCATGGGTCTTCACGAACGCCACCACCCGCTGCCCCCATCGCTCGTCCTTCAGGCCCGCTACAGCCACCTCATCGACACTGGGGTGCAAAGAGAGCACCGACTCGATGTCCACGGGTGAGATGTTTTCGCCGCCGCTGATGATCATGTCGTCGACGCGACCGGTCACGAAGAGGTCACCCTCTGCGTCGAGGTAACCCGTGTCGCCCGTGAAGTACCAGCCGTCACGCAGGCTCCGCGCGTTCGCTTCGGGGCGGTTGTGATAACCCTCGAACGCTTCGTCGCTGAGGAGCTCGGCCACAATCTGGCCTTCTTCGAGAGGCGCTGCCACGTCTTCCGGGCTCTTGGCATCGAGCTTGATGACACGCAGTCGTGTGTTGATGCCTGCCCGTCCCGCAGAGCCGGGCTTACCCACGGCGTCCTGATTGATTGAGAACGTGTAGATCTCGCTGCTGCCGTAGTGGTTGACGAAGAGTTCGGGCTGGAACGCTTGCTGAAGCCGCAGCAGCAGCGCGTCGTGCATGGGAGCACCGGCAAAGCCGAGCTTGCGCACCGAGTGGGTGTCAGTTCGCTTGAACTCTGGGTGCGCAAGGAGGTCGTGGTACAGCGTGGGCACGAGGTACAGATGACTCACCCGCTCCGATTCGATAGCTCTCAACGCCGTGGCGGCATCAAATCGGGGCATGCAGACAAAGCGCCCATCAACAAGGGCCATCGTCAGCAGAGAACGCACACCCATGGTGTGGTACAGAGGCATCACGCCAAGGGTGCGTTCCCCGTACGCGTAGCGGTTTTGAGCCACGTGGGCGAGTGCCGCCACCCTCTCCGTACGCTGGCGCCGTGGGACGCCCTTGGGCGCGCCCGTTGTGCCCGACGTGTAGAGCATCAAGGACAGGTCTTCGGCGCGGGCCAAAGGTGTGGGGTCTCGGCGTTCTTTGAGCAAGTCATCAAAGCGGGGCGCCTCACTACGCACCGTGCCCACGGCCATGCGCGTGACGGTCTTGCCGAGAACGGAGCTCTCCAGCGACTCTTCCGACGCAGCCTCGAACACCAGAAGACGTGCCTCGGAGTCACGCAGCACGTAGTCAATCTCCTCGGGCTTGGCGCGCCAGTTCAGTGGCGTCATCACGAGGCCAGAGAACTGGCAGGCCCAGTGCAAGGTGGCCGCTTCGTACCGGTTTTGCAGCACACTGAGGACATGGTCCCCATGACGCAATCCCAGGGCTGCCAGGCCACGCTGGACGCCGCCGATGGCGCGGGCCCACTCACCCCAGGTGAGCCGAACTGAGCCGTCGACAAGTGCTGTCGTGTTGGCAGAGCGGTCAACGCTCTGCAAAAAGGTTCTTCCAAGGTCAAGCACGGGACACCTCCAGGACGGCGTTTACGATGGGGGTGTATCCCGTGCAGCGGCAAATGTGGCCGCTGAGCATGTCGCGTACTTCATGCTCACTGGGTTGGTGGCCAGCGTCGTGCTGACGCTTCAACCAATCTGCGCTGGACATCAGAATTCCTGCGGTGCAAAAGCCGCACTGCAGCGCGTGGTGTCGCTTGAACGCAGCCTTGAGGCGAACGAGGTAATAATCTTGGTTCTCCGAGTCTTCGACCGTGTCAACACGACGACCGTCGACTTGCACCGCAAGCGTCAGGCAGGAGCGGCTTGCCACGCCATCGATCCGGACCGTGCAGGCGCCACAGACCCCGTGCTCGCATCCCACGTGCGTGCCTGTTGCGCCCAGTTCGTGGCGTAGAAAATCACTCAGCAGGGTTCGAGGTTGTGCGCGGCCCGAGCGGCTCCGCCCATTCAGGATGAGCTGCACCAGGTGCAAGCCTCCCTTGTCGAGAATTGGGGTATTCATGTTTGTCTCCGTGCTTGCTGGATGGCCTGGACAGCCAGGCGACGTAACAGATGGCGCCGCGTCGCTGCGGGGGTGGCCGGGTCGTCGCGCACATCAAGAGACCAGGCGAGCTCGTTCAACGCCTTGTCAAGTGCATTGCCCTCAAGTTGGGGAATGACTTCGGCGTGAGGTCTGTCACCAAGCCCTCCCACGGTCACTCGCAGTTCTTTTGCATCTGACACCACAGCCACTGCGCAAAGGGCGAAGTCACCATGGCGGCGCGAGTGTTCGGCAAAGCCAAACCCCTGCCCGCCCGCCGGACGCGGAAAGCTCACCGCTTCAATCAGTTCATTGTTGGCGCGCGCGGTGCTCAGTAGCCCGGTGAAGAACTCGGAGGCAGGCACATCGCGACGTCCACGAGAGCTGAGCAGATGGACAACCCCCTTGAGTGCGAGCAGGCACAGTGGCAGCTCGGCCGATGGGTCGGCGTGAGCAATCGAGCCACAGACCGTTCCCCGATTTCGAATCTGAAAGTGGGAAATGTAGGGCAGGGCCAGCTTCAACAGCGGGGGGACATCCGGGTGGGCCTGAAGCTGCGCTTGGGTCACTGCCGCACCGACCCTCACTTCCCTGGAGCGGACCTCAATCATCGAGAGGGATTCGCAGCGCGAGATGTCAATCAGCAAAGAGGGCTGCGCAAGCCGCATGTTCAGCACAGCCATCAGCGACTGTCCGCCAGCAAGAATCCGGGCACCTTCGCCGAAACGTTCTAGGTGTTGCGCGGCAGCTTCAGCGCTGTCGGCACGGACATAGTCGAAGAGTGGTGGCTTCATTGAGTGACTCCCAGGCGAATCAGCAGGCGACGCCACCATGAGACGTTTGCATCACCTCCGCCCGAGGCCTGGCGACCCAGCGACTCGAAGAGTTGAGCAACGATGACTCTGGCGGCGCTCTCAATCATCCGGCTTCCCACCATGGCGACCTTTCCACCGACTTGCGCTCTGTAGTCGTAGTGCAGACGGGTGCCTGTGGGTGTTGCTTCCAGTCGAACCAGGCCATCCCCCGCACCTGTGCCAAGGCTTGAGCTGCCACTGCCTGCCAAACGCAGGCTGTGCGGCGGTTGGATGTCCGACAGCTTGATGAGGGCCTCGTACCTGGCTTTGATGAGTCCAATGCCGACGGTCACGTCTGCGCGATATCGACCCTCCCCGTCGGTCTTCAACTCGTGGCAGCCAGGAATGACCTTAGCAAGTGCAACCGGGTCCAGCAGCACCGCGAACACACGCTCAGGCGTGGCGGCAATTTCCACCGTGCCCTGTGCGGACAGCGCGAGCCCCTCGCCAGCTGGAGCAGGTGCTGGCGCCGCTTTGCGAGCGAGCGGATTCGTCGACTCTGGGTCAGGCGTTTGAAGGTGCTCAAGAACACGAGCAGGAGTCAGCGGAAGCCTCACATCCTCCACATCGCCCAAGGGCCGCAGCGCGTCGCTGAATGCGTTGGCAATGCACACAGGCGTGCTCATGTTGTTGCCTTCGCCCAAACCTTTGGCACCTAATGGGGTAAAAGGGCTTGGCGTCTCCAGGTGGACGATGACCGGGTCAGGCGTCTCGCAGGCCGTTGGCATCAGGTAGTCGGCCAGCGTCCCGCTCTGAAAACTGCCGTCTGCACCGTAGCGGAACTCTTCGAGCAACGCAGCACCCAGCCCCTGCGTGAAGGCACCACGGATCTGGCCGTCGGCCAGTGCCGGATTCAGAAGTCGGCCGGCGTCGTGCGCAGTGATGTAACGGTCGACCACGACAGCACCCGTATTGGGGTCGATTTCGAGTCCGCAGACGTCGAAGACGAATCCATAAGCGGCAGAGGTGTTGACACGGTCCTGCGCGTCAGGAGCGCGCAGGGTTTCCGGCGTCCAGAACGCGGTCTCCCGCAGACCGGGCTCCACGCCATAAGGCAGTAGTCCCGGTGCCCAGTGCGGGCTGGCGGCAATGCGGGTGAACGGCTGCCTCTGCGATGGCTGCTCACGATTGAAGACCTGTCCGCCTTCGAAGCACACATCTTCAGCGGGACATCCCCAGCCTGCCGCCGCAATGCGAGAGACCTTGTCGCGAAGGCGTTGAGCTGCCAGATGCACGGTTCCGGCAACGGCGCCTGCAAAGCGGCTGCTGTAGTTGCCTGCAGCCACGCTCCAGGCATCCTTGGCGGTGTCAAACTCGACGTTAACCACCACCTGTGACGGCTCGAGACCAAACACGTCGGCCACCACCTGAGCGCATACCGTCATGTGGCCTTGGCCTGCAGGGGCGGACGCGATGGTAACGTTTATCCCGCCCAGCAGGTCGATGGCGACCGTGGCACTGGCAATCGCGCCGTTCTTCGGACCTGCCTTGGCCCGCTGCTCGGGCGTGAGAACGGTGCTGATGTAGCCCATGTTGGACACCGATGGCTCCACGATGGCCGCCACTCCAATCCCGTACAGCTTTCCCGCCGCACGTGCGGCTGCTTGTCGCTCTCGCAGCTGATGAACATCCGCTTCGGCCATGGCCATCATCGCAAGGCGTGTGTAGTCACCCGAGTCAAGCACCGCGCCAGCAGCAGCGGTGTAGGGAAAGGCATCGGATGGCACGAAGTTGCGAAGGCGCAGTTCGACCGGGTCGATGGCGAGCGCCACCGCGACGCGGTCTATCAGTCGCTCCAGGGCGTAGTACACCTGGGGCCCACCAAAGCCGCGAACGAGCCCAGTGGGTGTTTTGTTTGTGACGACAACGCGGTTTCGCACGGACAGGTTGTCGATGGCATACGGACCCGTGAGCGCTCCGTGCATACGATAGAACGTGGCGGGCTCAGGCGCACGCAGATAGGCCCCGACCTCGTCGGCCTGGTCGTACCGGAGCGCCAGGATCCGCCCGTCTGGCGTCACCGCGGCTTCAATGTGGGTCAGCCGTGCGGTGGCGGAGGTCGCCGCACTCAAATGTTCAAGCCGGTCTTCCACCCATTTCACCGGTGCGCCGGCCTTGCGGGATGCCAGGCACATCATGACGACGTAGGGGAAAACAGCCTGCTTTACGCCGAAGCTACCGCCCGAGTCGCGCGGTACACGGTGGCGCAGCTTGTTGCCCGCCACCTTCAACGCCATCGCCATGACGGCATGCAAGGAGAACGGTCCCATGAAATTGGAGAGGACGTCATAGCCCTCGTCGCCCGGCAGGTGCTCGGCGATGACAACGCCACACTCCATCGGAGCGCATGTGTTTCTCGGGTAATGAACCGTGGTGCCGACGGTGCGAACACCAGGCGCGTTGAACGCCGACTCTGGGTCACCATATCGGAACGCCCTGTCCGAGACGACGTTGGAGCCCACGGCTTCATGCAGCACCGTAGACGCCTCCGAGAGCGCTTGTTTAATCTCCAAGACCACGGACAGTGGCTCATATTCGACCTGAACGAGGTCTAGCGCATCTTCAGCGATGTAGCGGTCTTCTGCCACCACCACGGCGACCGGCTCGCCGACGTGACGCACACGGTCCACGGCGAGAACCCAGTGCTGCATGGGTTGCTTCACTCCCACCACGAAAGGCTGTGCCCACGCCTTGACATCCTCTCCGGTCAAAACTGCGCGCACGCCAGGAAGCGCCAGAGCCTTGGTTGCGTCGACCCTAAGCAGCCGTGCATGGGGGTGAGGGGAGCGTAGAACCGCAGCCTCGAGCGTGCCGGGGCGAACGCCGATGTCATCTGCGAAAGCGCCCCTGCCGTTCAACAGGGCGTCATCTTCCAAACGCTCAATGCGCTGGCCAACCCAGGCTTGGCGGGCCGCCTCTGCGAGTAAAGGGTCTGAGTGCAATTTTGTCTCCTGAGCTGTCTGGCAGCTGCTTTTTCTGCAGCGCCAGTGTCAGGAAACAAGGT
>NZ_QAIM01000026.1:0-1051 GCF_003061035.1 Acidovorax sp. HMWF018 | reverse complement strand
TCCGGCGCGGGCCAGCAGGCGGCCGTAGCCTGGAACCCCCGGCAGCGCGCCAAGCTTGCGCATGCAGTACCAGGCCACCGCCGTGTTGCTCGTGACGACGGGCCGTCCCAGGGAACGCTCCAGGGCCTCGATGGTCTCGGCCGTCCGCACGGTGGTGCAACTGAGGACGTATGCGTCCGCCCGCGCATGGGCATGGCGCGTGGCGAACGCATGCCACGCCTGCGGCGCGATGGCCATCATCTCGCGGCCGGTGCGGCAATCCAGGCCGGCGTTGCCGAGGATCTCGAATCCATGCTCGGCGAAGTAAGCCGCCTCCCGGTCATTGACGGCCGCCGTGTACGGGGAGAGCAGCACCACGCGCCGCGCGGGCAGGGCCTGCAGCGCCGCCACCAGGGCCTGCGACGTGGCCACGCAGGGCAGCCCAGTCGCGGACTGGATGCGCGCGAGAATCGACGCCTCCAGCTCGGTGCTGTAGGTCGACACGGCGGTGCAATGGAACACCACGATGTCGACGCCCGCGTCCGCGAGCAGCTCGGCCGCCGGCTCGACATCCCGGGCCATGCCCAGCAGGCTCGCCTCCGAACTGTCCACGAGCTTCAGCCGCGTGACCGCGATGGCGATGTCGGCGGGAAGCATCGCGCGCAGTTGCGGCTCGGCGGCCTGGTTCACGGAGGGCAGCAGCACGCCGATGCGCCCGCCCGATCCGTAGTCGAGTGCTGGGGCGGTCATGCCGATGCGCCCTTCAGTTCAGCTTGAGCCCGAGCTCCTTGATCAGGGGCGCGTACTTGGCGGTCTCCCGCCGGATGGTCTCGTCCATCTCCTCGGGCGTGGTGCCCGCCGTCTCCAGACCGAACACCATGAGCTGGTCCCTGACTTCCTTGCGCTGCACGACCTCCACAACGTCCTTGTGGATCTTGTCGATGATCGCCCGCGGCGTGCCGGCGGGCGCGGACAGTGCATTCCACATCAACAGTTCGTAGCCCTTGAGCCCGGCCTCCGCCAGCGTCGGCACGTCGGGCAAGGCCGCGGAGCGGACCGGACCCGTCGTGGC
>NZ_QAIM01000270.1:0-4524 GCF_003061035.1 Acidovorax sp. HMWF018 | reverse complement strand
GAAGCAGGGCGGGCAGATTCAGACACGGCAGAGGAAGGCATGAACAAAAACAAAGTGGCTGCGCGGGGGGGCTGGTACGGGTGCAAAGCGCCCCGCTGTCGCGGCCGACAGGGGCAATTGTGCCCCCGGTGTTGGCGGCGTCCGCCTACATCGCGCCTGCATGTCGGCACCTACCATCGCGCCATGCCACCCGCCGCCCCTCGCCGCCGTTCCACCATGCTCACTGTCTTGCTCACGGCTCTGGCCACCGGGGCCCTTGTCTTGTTGGCACTCAACTTCACGGCGGGCGAGAAAAAAGTGCAGCAACAGTTGCCGCGCCTGTACAGCGCCGCCCACCCGCAGTTCGAGCGCGCCCTGGGCAGCCTGCTGGGCCCGGGCATTGTGGGCGGCAATGCGGTGACGGAGCTGCTCAACGGCGACCAGATCTTTCCGCCCATGCTGGCCGCGATCAAATCCGCGCAGAAAAGCGTCACCTTCGAAACCTACATCTACTGGTCGGGCGACATCGGCAAGCAGTTTGCCGACGCCCTGAGCGAGCGCGCCCGCGCCGGTGTGCCCGTGCATGTGCTGCTCGACTGGGTGGGCAGCGCCAAGATGGAAGAGAGCTATCTGGCCGAGATGAAGGCGGCCGGGGTGTTGATTGAAAAGTTCCACAAACCCCACTGGTACAACCTGGCCCGGCTGAACAACCGCACCCACCGCAAGCTGCTGGTGGTGGACGGGCAGGTGGGCTTTACCGGCGGCGTGGGCATTGCCCCGGCATGGACGGGCCACGCGCAAGACCCCGACCACTGGCGCGACTCGCACTACCTGGTGCGCGGCCCCGCCGTGGCGCAGATGCAGGCCACGTTTCTGGACAACTGGCTCAAGGTTACCGGCAAGGTGCTGCATGGCGAGGCGTACTTTCCGGCCATTGCACCGGCGGGTGCGCAGAAGGCGCAGATGTTCTCCAGCTCGCCATCGAGCGGTAGCGAGAGCATGCAGCTCATGTACCACCTGGCCATCACGGCGGCCGAGCGCAGCATCGACCTGTCGGTGGCGTACTTTGTGCCCGACGACCTGACCCGCAAGCTGCTGATGGATGCGCTGGCACGCGGCGTGCGCGTGCGCCTGGTCACCCCCGGCGAGCACACCGACACCGAGACCGTGAAGGCCGCATCCCGTGCCACCTGGGGCGAGCTGCTGCAGGCCGGGGCCGAGATTTATGAATACGGGCCCACCATGTACCACTGCAAGGTCATGATCGTGGACCAGTTGCTGGTGTCGGTGGGCTCCACCAATTTTGACAACCGCTCGTTCCGCCTGAACGACGAGGCCAACCTGAACGTGTACGACGCTGCCTTTGCACAGCGCCAGACACAGGTGTTTGAAGACGACATCCGACGGTCACGCCGCGTGACCTACGAAGCCTGGCGGGACCGCCCGCTGCGCGAGAAATTACACGAGGCCTTGACCGGCTGGATGCGGTCGCAGCTGTGACGATGTTTGAATGAAATCAGCCGCTGGTGCTAGTGAACAATGCGCCTGGCGCTATCAAAAGTGTAGTTGCTGGTAGTGGATGCGCGGCGGCGGTTGCGGTGCGCCGCCGGGGCAGTGTTTGCCCTGGCGGGCATCTCCGCCTTGCTTATGGATCAGTGCGTCACGAACTCGTAGGTCACGGCTTCGCTGTCCACCATGTCGAGGATGTCGTCCAGCACGTCTTCGTCTTCGGTGCTGGCCCACAGGTCTTCGGGGTCTGTGGCAAACAGGGGTTCGATGGCGATGTCCATGAACTTGCCATCGGGCAGCTTGATGACCGGCGTGCCCTCAGAGGTATCGACCAGCTCCCAGTTGTCGGGCACGGTCATTTCGAGCTGGATGGTGACGTTGAGTTTTTTCATGGCGAATCCTTGTTGCAGAACCGGTCAGGGTAACCCAGTTTGGTGCCAGATGAATGTCTGGCGCCGAACGGATATGCCTAATGCGCTATAAAAATTAGAGCATCCGAAGGATTCTCCACTGCAGGCGCTCATGCCTGCGCCGGGCGAACTCCGTGCTCTCTGGTCTGGCATGGGCTTTGCGTCATGCAGGGCGCAACGTGTCGCGATGCAGACCGTGGGCCGCCGATGTGCCCTTGTACTGCGTGCCATTTGCTGTAACGTGTCTGGCCCAGGCCCCTGTGCGTCCGCGTTCGCTGCGGGCCACGGAAATGCCTGTTCTTGTCCCATCTTCTGACCCCCTGGAGAACCTGCCCATGATCATCAAGAAAACCCTGGCCCTTGCCGCAGCCGCCGCCGTGGTCGCCAGCCTCGCCTTCAGCCCGGCCGCACAGGCAGGCCCCCGGCTCGACAAGATCATGGAGGCCAAGGTCATCCGCGTGGGCACGCCCGGCGACTACCGCCCGTTTGCCATCAAGACCGACGCGGGCTACAGCGGCCACGACATCGATGTGATCGAAACCATGGCCAAGGAGCTGGGCGTGAAGATCGAATACGTGCCCACCACCTGGCCCAACCTGGTGAAGGACCTGCAGGGCGACAAGTTTGACGTGGCCGTGGGCGGCATCACCCGCAACGTCAACCGCATGCGCATTTTTGACATGCTGCCCGGCTACGCCCCGTTCGGCAAAGTGGCCCTGGTGCGCGCGGCCGACAAGGCCAAATACACCAGCGTGGACGCCATGAACCAGCCCACCGTGCGCGTCATCAAGAACCCCGGCGGCACCAACGAAACCTATGTGCTGGCCAACCTCAAGGCCGCCCAGGTCAGCACGCACGACAAGAACGCCGAGATCCCCGCGCTGATCGCCGAGGGCAAGGGCGACGTGATGATCACCGAAACGTACGAAGCCCTGCACTACGCCAAGGCCGACCCGCGCCTGCACGCCGCGTTTGTGGATGCACCGCTCACGCCCAAGAACTACCTGGGCTTCATGCTGCCCACCGACGACGCCGACTACGTGCGCGTGATGGGCTTTGTGTGGGGCCTGGTGGACAGCCGGGGCACCATCAAGCAGGCCGCAGACAAGTGGCTGAAGTGACGGCTTTGGAGTGACTTGGGTCTGGCGCAGTGGGCCTGTGGGCTACTCGCCCGGAATCTCCGGCTCCACCAGCAGCGCCAGCAACTGCAGCGACTCCTGCCAGCCCAGGTAGCACATCTCGGTCGGGATCACCGCCGGGATGCCCGCCTGCACGATGGACACCTCGGTGCCCGTGATTACCTTTCTTAGCTGGATGGTGGTGCGCATTTCGCCCGGCAGGTTGGGGTCGTCAAACCGGTCAGTGTGCACGATGCGCTCGCCCGGCACCAGCTCCACATAGTCGCCGCCAAACGCGTGCGTGCCGCCGCTGCTCAGGTTGGTGAACTGCATGCGGTAGCTGCCGCCCACGCGCGCGTCCAGGCTCAGCACCCGGCCGGTAAAGCCATGGGGCGGAAGCCACTTGCACATGGCATCGGCATCCAGAAACGCGCGGTAGATGCGCTCGGCTGGGGCGCGCAGCACGCGGTGCAGGGTGACGGTGCCGGTAGCGGCTGCGGAGGGGTTGGGGGTAGTCATGCAGGGTCTCCTTGCGGGAATCGGGGTGGATGGATGACAGCGTGCGCCCCAACGCCATGGCGGTCAATGGCCTGGGGCGTCAACGCGTTCACACCTCTACGACGAACGGGCCGGTGCGTTTTCGACAACCGGCCCTTTGCATCACCACATTTTTTTGTGGCGCCGGCTCAGGCGGCGATGGTGCGCACTGCAAAGCTCTCGCTGCCCTGCGCCCAGGCCAGCAGCCGGTCGATGTTGGGGTGCTTGCCAGGAAAGGCGCGCGCATCCGCCACGTGCTCGGCATACCACTCCAGCCCCAGGCTCGCGGCGGCAGGCGTGATCTGCCCGCCATACAGCGCCGCCAGCGCGGCATACACCACCAGCGACCCGGTCTGGCCGGGCTTGTTCTCGATGGTGGCCAGCGTTTGGCCGTCCGCGCCCAGCAGTTGCAGGGCGGCGAGGTGGCTGGCGGAGGGGAGTTGCTTGAGGCGGTCTGCGAAGTTCATGGCGGTCAAATTCAAGTGAAATGGGCCGCAAGCGCTAGAAGATCATGCGCGAGCAGCTATAAAAAAGTGAGTGGTTGAATCAGCGGGGCGGAATCTTAAGGGATGCGGGCCAGGCCCAGACTTTGAACAGGCGCTCACGCCTGCCACACCCCAAACCCCGCCGAGCGCAGGTCGATGCCAATCTCGATCTCCCGGTCCACGGCCTCCTCGTAGGTCATGGGGTTGAAGCCCTCGTACAAGTCCGGCAGCAGCCGCAGGCCGTACTGCGTCACAAACCGGTTGGCCTGGATACCCGCCTTGTGCTTGTCAAACCGCACATCCGGGTCCAGCCCCGTCATGCCCACGTACACGCAGGGTTTGCCGTCGATGTAGCCGGGGTTGCACTTGCGAAAGCGCGGCTCCAGCAGCACGTCTTTGGAGAGCTCGACCACGTAGACGTGGTGGTGGGGCTTGCGGCGGCGCATCGGGGCTGGTGGGGTGGTGTGGGGTTGGGCAGCTTTACGC
>NZ_QAIM01000269.1:20205-21617 GCF_003061035.1 Acidovorax sp. HMWF018 | reverse complement strand
TCCCTACCGCGTTGAGCGCATGCTGACCCAGCTGCTGCACGCCGGTGTGCTGGCTCAGCAGAAAGCCGTGGTATTGGGGCAGTTCACCAACTTCAAGCTGGCGCCGCACGACAAGGGCTACAAGCTGCAGTCGGTGGTGGACTGGCTGCGCACCCAGATCAAGGCGCCCGTGCTGACCAACCTGCCGTTTGGGCATGTCGAGACCAAGGTGCTGCTGCCCGTGGGTGCAACGGTGTCGTTGTCGGTTGAAGAGCGCGATGCGCTGATCTATTGGGGCCACCAGCACTGAACAGGCGGCGCTATCCCGGGGCCGCTGCGTGGCACGATGTCGGTGCGGCGTGGTGACCGGCCCCGGCCGTCAGGGCTGCAATCTCAGGGTTTCAGAGGTGCGCGCGGGGTGCGTTGGGCATTTGTGGCACCCGCAGCGACAGCGGCAACTGCCCCTGGAACATCGGCGTCACCCGGTCCAGCACCGTCTGTGCGATGGCCTCGCCGCGCAGCAGGGTGAGCGTGTCGAGCAAATCGCTGCGCAGGTACCACAGCGCTTCAATGTCGCCCGCATAGCGCAGGCGCATGTTCATGCGCGCTACTTCGCAGCCGGTCAACCCCATCAGGCTGTGCAGCATGGCACGCCGCACCTCTTCCAGACCCTGGTCGCGCACCCAGGCCGTCGATGACGGCTTGTCACGACCGAGCAGGTCGTGCAGGTTGTTGCGGAGATTAGGCTTGTTCCAGCGCATGGACGGCGGGCTGTGCGATTTTTGTAACAGGGTCGATCAAAGTAAGCGGGAGTGAGGTTTGACGCAAGGGTGGCGCTCCTGTTTTTGCATAAAGACAACACGGCGCCCCCGTTTGTTGCGAACTTTTACGCAATTCATCGCGAAGGCTTGCGGCGGCCTGACGCGAGGCAACCGGGCGAACAGGTGCGCGGCTCGGCGTGGGCTTTGCCGGGTCTTCAGGCACCCAAGATGCGCACCTTCCACGCCTACCGCCACCATCAGCGCCTGCAGTGAGGCCGCAAGTACTGGCTTGCGTGGCCCGCAAAGACCTTGGCAAAGGATTGTTGACGCTTTGATAGATGCGTCTTCGTTGAGCTTGCACTAAACTGGTTCACATGATGTTACTAATCGGCTATCGTTCATGAGTGTGTTGTCAACGGTGGTCTTCGCCGACATTTCGGGCAGCACCTCGTTGTATGAAACGCTGGGCAACGAGCGCGCCACCGAGGCGGTGACGCAGGTCACGCAGTGGATCAGTGACACCATCGAGGCGCATGCAGGCCGCGTGGTCAAGAAGCTGGGCGACGGAGTGTTGTGTGTGTTTGGTGATGCGGCCAGTGCCGTGACTGCCACCACCCACATGCTGCGCCAGCACCAGGCGCGTCTGGACCGGTGGCCGCAGCCGCTGCGCAT
>NZ_QAIM01000269.1:0-20147 GCF_003061035.1 Acidovorax sp. HMWF018 | reverse complement strand
CCCGCCTGTGTGAGCGCGCGGGCCCCGCCGAAATCTGGGCCACCGAGACGACTGTGCTGCTGGCGGGGGCCGCTGCCGATGTGTGGTACCGCAAGCTGGGCCTGATGGAAATCCGCGGCAAGGCCGAGCTGCAGATGCTCTATCAGGTGGAGTGGCGCGAGAACGAAGAGCCCGACTCGCTCACCATGCAGGCGGCGCTGGTCAGCAGTTTTGCTCCGGCCGATTCCATCCTGGGGCAGATCCAGTTTTCCTGGCATGGGGTGGACATGTCTTTCACCTCGTCGGATGCGCCCGTGCATGTGGGGCGCGCCAACCATGCCCAGCTGTGCATCAATGACCCCCGCGTTTCACGGCTGCATGCGCGCATCGACTGGCGCAACAGCGGCTTTGTGCTGACCGACATGAGCAGCTTCGGCACCTGGGTGCGGTTTGACGGCAGCGACTCGCCCGTGCGGCTGCGCCGCGATGCCTGCATCCTGCATGGCACGGGGCAGATTGCGCTGGGGGTTCCCTTTACCGAGTCCAGTGCTCCGATCATGAACTTTCAGGTCGCCGGCACCAGCGTTCATCTGGGCTGAGGCCGTCGGCTGCCGCCGACAGCTGTCACAGCGCGGCGGGCTCCCGGTCTGCGCGCAGCCCTTTCACTTCCGAACCAACAGAAATAACCCAGAACAATCAGGAGACACGAGACATGGCGTGGATGAAGCGAACGGCCGTCGGGCTGGTGGTGGCGGCCTTGCTGGCTGGCACGGGGGCCGCCGTGTATGTACAGCGTAGCTTTGCGACACTGGATGGCAAGTTGGTCGTGAAGGGCCTGCGGCAGGCCGTGCATGTGCAGCGCGATGGCGCAGACGTCACCCACATTCGCGCGCAGAGCCCGCAAGACGCCTGGTTTGCGATGGGCTACGTGCATGCGCAGGAGCGCACCTGGCAGCTGGAGTTCAACCGCCGTGTGATGCACGGCGAGCTGTCCGAAGTGTTTGGGCCTGCCACGCTGGAGACCGACAAGCTCATGCGCACGCTGGACATCATGGGCACGGCCAGGCGGCAGTATGCAGGCCTGCCGTTGTATGCCCAGGAGGCCCTGCAGGCCTACAGCCAGGGCATCCACGCCTTCCACCAGAACCGCCCCCAGGCGCTGCCGCCGGAGTTCCATATCCTGGGCGTTCAGCCCGGCGGGACCACGGGCGCTGTGTGGGAGCCGGAGGACAGCGTGGGCTGGGCGCTGATGATGGCGCTGGACCTGGGCGGCAACTGGGGCAACGAGTTTGCGCGGCTGTCCGTTGCGAAAACGCTGGACACCGAGCGCTTGTGGCAACTGATGCCACCGTACCCGGGCGAGCGCCCCGCAGCCTCGGCCGACCTGGCCGCGTTGTACCGGCAGTTGGGGGTGTACCGGGCCACCGATGCCAGCGCTTCTGCTGCACCGGCGGCCGCCGCTGAACCGGTCGACCGGGGAGCTGCATCTGCCGCGCTGGGTGACGGGCCTTTGTCCCGCCAGATCAGTGCCGGCATGCTGGCCTGGGCTGACGAACTGACCCGCAATGCGGGTACCAACGAGGGCAAGGGCAGCAACAACTGGGTGCTGGCGGGCACCCGCACCGTCAGTGGCAAACCGTTGCTGGCCAACGACCCGCACCTGGGCCTGTCGGCACCCGCCATCTGGTACTTTGCGGGCTTGCAGGCTCCCGCAGGCCAGGCGTCTGACGGCACCCCCATGGGTGCCATCGACGCGGTGGGCGCCACCTTGCCCGGCATGCCCTTTGTGGTGCTGGGCCGTACGGACAAAGTGGCCTGGGGCTTCACCAACACCGGCCCCGATGTTCAGGACCTGTACCTGGAGCAGATCAACCCCGCTGATGCCTCGCAGTACCGCACGCCCGAGGGTTGGGCGCCCTTCACGGTGCGCAACGAAACCATCCGTGTGAAAGGGCAGGCCGACGTCGCCCTGAAAGTGCGCAGCACCCGGCATGGCCCTGTGTTGAGCGACGCGCAGAAGTCGCATGCCGACGTGCTGGACCTCGGCAAATACGTGCTGGCGCTGCGCTGGAGCGCGCTCGATGTCGACAACCAGACGGTGCTGGCGGGCCTCCAGACCAACCAGGCGAAATCGGTGGACGCGTTGTTCGCGGCCCTGTCGCACTACCACTCGCCGATGCAGAACGTGGTGGCTGCCGATGACCAGGGCAACATCCGTTTCAAGGCCGCAGGCCGCGCACCTGTGCGAGACCCGGCCAACGACATCCGGGGCGTGGCGCCCTCACCGGGCTGGGATGCGCGGTACGACTGGAAGGGCTGGCTACCGTATGACCAGACGCCCGAGGACAACGGCGCCCGGGGCTGGATTGCCACCGCCAACCAGCGGGTGACCGCGCCGGACTATCCCCACTACCTCACCCAAGACTGGGCCTTGCCCTACCGCTACGAACGCATTGCGCAGCTGATCGAGGCGACCGACAAGCACGACGCCGCGAGCATGCAGGCCATTCACCGCGATGTGACCTCGCTGGCCACGCGCAGGCTGCTGCCCTATCTGCAGCAGGCCAAGTCATCACACCCCCTGGCCGCAGCTGCGCAACAGCAGCTCCAAGGCTTTGACGGTGTGATGGATGCGGGCAAGGCTGCGCCCCTGGTGTTTGCCGCATGGACCGACGAGCTGGCGCGTGGCCTGATCGTGCCGCGCATCGGTGACGCGCGGTTTACCGCCACCTACGGCAAACGCGACTACCGGGCCGCGCTGGAGGGCATCCTGGAGCGCAACGACCCCTGGTGGTGCCAGCCGGCATCGTGTGCAGAGCAGTCGGCCGCAGCCCTGGGACGCGCGCTCGACCTGCTGCAGGCGGCCTACGGCGCAGACCCCGCGCAATGGCGCTGGGGCGCGGCGCACCCGGCACTCAGCGTGCACCGGCCATTTGGCAATGTGCCTGCACTGGCCCGCTTTTTTGACGTGAGCGAGCCATCGCATGGCGACGCCTACACCGTCAACGTGGGGCAGTACAACGCGGGCGAAGCCAAGGGGCCGTTTGTGAACCGCCACGCCGCATCGCTGCGCGCGGTGTACGACCTGGCCGACCTGGAGCAGTCGCGCTTCATCTACCAGACCGGACAAAGCGGCCTGGTGTTTTCGCCGCGTTACCGCGACATGAGCAGCACCTGGGCGCAGACGGGCTACCGTGCCCTGCAGCGCCAGCCCGCAAGCTGGGCCCATGAGCTGACGCTGGCCCCCGCACCGGCGGCGCAGTAACCACTGCTGGAGATCACCATGGGTTTTGTTCCGCTGATCGAGGTGACCCGGGGCGACCTCGCCGAATGCCAGCACTGGGGCGCCGTGGCGGTGGCCGACCGCCATGGCCGTGTGCTGGCGCAGGTGGGCGACCCGTACACGGTCACGTTCACGCGCTCCACCATCAAGGCATTTCAGGCCCTGCCGTTCATGCAGTCTGGCGGCGCCCAGGCGCTGGGCTGGGGCGCGGGCGAACTGGCCCTGCTGTGCGCCAGCCACAACGGCGAGGCCATGCATGTCGAGCAGGTTGAGCACATGCTGGGCAGTGTGGGGCAGAGCTACCACGCCTTGCGCTGCGGCTGCCACCGGCCACTGTTTGCCGAGCTGGGGCTGGGTTCGCTGCCGGACGGCTTTGTGCCTGACGAACGCCACAACAACTGCAGCGGCAAACACGCCGGTTTTGTCGCCCATTGTGTGCGGCAGGGCTGGCCGCTCGACAACCATCTGGACCCTGCGCACCCGTTGCAGTGGGCGATTCGTGAGCGGGTGGCGCAGGCAGTGGGGCTGGGGCCTGAGCAACTGGTCATGGGCATCGATGGCTGCTCCGCCCCCAACTACGCCATGCCGCTCGCGCACCTGGCCCGGGGCTATGCGCGCCTGGCGGGTGGGGCGCCCGACACGGATCTGGACCAGAGCCTGACCGCACTGGCCGATGCCATGGTGCAACGCCCGGAGCTGGGCTCCGGCACCGGCCGGCACGACCTGGATTTCGTGCGGGCAGGGCAGGGCGACTGGGTCTCGAAGACCGGGGCCGACGGGGTGCAGGTGGTGGGCAGCCGCAGCCGTGGCGAGGCCTTTGCCCTCAAGATCATGGACGGCAACATGACGGCGCAGGTGGCGGCTGCGGTGGAGGTGATGGACCAGCTGGGATGGCTGGACGCCACCCAGCAAGAGGCCCTGGCGCCGCGCAGAAACGCGGTCATCCGCAATGCCAAGGGGTTGGTGGTGGGCGGCCGGCGGCCGGTCTTTCGCTTGCAACGCGCAGCGGCTTGAGTCCGGGCGACGTCTGGGTGGCTACCGCCGGAAGTGCCGGTTCCTGGTCCCACGGCGTGTTGGGCAGAGAATTTGATTGAAATCGGCCGGTAGCGCACTATTCATATGCGCTGGCTGCTTCAAAAAATGTAGCAAAAGGCTCGATGTCCGGCAGCACGTAGATCACCCCCGGTGCCCGCCCGAACCAAGGTGCGATGAACTGGTCGTAGAACGCGGCAGGTGCGTTAACGCAGCCGTAGCTGATGCGTTTGTCCCGCGCGCCGGGGCTTGCAAGACGCTGCAGGCGGCGCTCTGTGGCGCTCACGCTGCGCACCCGGTGCAGTGAGACGGCAGCGTCGTAGTCGATCCACACAATGTCATCACCCTGCAGGTTGCGGCCGGGCTCAGTCACAAAGCGGCCAGCAGGGGTGGTGCGTTCGTGCGGGCGGATGTGGGCCAGCGGCTTGGCACCAATGCCCGGGGCTGAGCGGTCGCCTGCAGCCGCACCCAGCAGCACGGGCGCGCTGCCCAGCCATTGGGCCTGGGCAGAAAACACGTGGATCCGCGCAGCGGGCTTGTCGATCACGGCAAACGGCAAGCCCTGGTGGTCGGCCATTGCGGTGGACCAGCGCACCAGCTGGCGCACCCGGGCCGAGGCATCGTCGGGCAGCGCCAGGGCGGTCCCCGGAGCGGCGATCGCACCAGCCACGGTGATGAGGGCAAGTCTGCGGTCCATAGAGAAGAGCATGTGGGCTGTTCAGATCGCCAAAAGTGAATGCGGCGGGGGCGCTCCGGTGCGGTGTAGTGCCCATGCGCTTGGGCAGTGGCCGCACCAGCCGTTCGCCGCTTCGCCCTTCCGGCATGGTGAACCAGGTCACAGAAGGCGTTCCGCCAGTTTGCCGCAGCGGCCGATGCCCCCAATAATGCCTGCATCCGTGACTTCCGCGAAGCCTTGGGCTTCGAATCGCCATGTTTGACCGTCTTCGCAAAGCGCTGCATCTGCCCGGTGGCCCGAATGCCGCACGGCCCGTGTCCAACCAGGAGGTGGTGCGTTGGGCGGCCAACCAGCGCCTGGCAGTGGTGCCGCAGGCCGTGGACGGGCATTTTGACCTGGGGGGCGACCTGAATGGCCACCCGTGGCGGCTGGAATGTGGCAACCCCACGCGTGACTATGTGCGCGGCCTGGAGTTGCGGGGGCGTGCCGACCTGGGGGTGGACCCGGACGCGGCGGTGATGGTGCTCAACCGCCCCTTGCAGGAGTCCCTGGAGGGCAATGCCTACAACGCCATCACCGACACCCTGCAGACCACGGTGAATGCCAGCCTGCCCGAGGAAATGCGCTGGCTGGCCATGTTTGAAGAGGTGACCTGGCCGGGCCTGCCCGCCTCGTTTCGCCAGCACTTTGCGGTGGTGGCCGAGCGCATGGAGACCGCGCAGCGCTGGATCCATGCGCCGGTGGTGTCCCAGTTGCTCAACATGGTGGAAGGTGAGGGCGGGGAGGTCCGGGCGCAGTCGCCGCTGCTGTTGATGCTGGTACGCGGCAAGGTGTATTTGCGCATGGAGCACACGCAGCGCAGCCTGACGGAGATCGCACAGGCCACGCAGCTGCTGCTGGCGGCCGCCCAAGGGGCATTACAGAACCTGCCGCCCCCTCCGCCCGCGGGTGTGCCGACGGAAGGCGGTGCAGGCCCGCAGTAGGGCCTGCGGGTGTCAGGTCCTACGGAGGTTGGCGTCAGCTGCCGCGGGTGACCGGCACGGCGGCGTCGCGGCCGTAGGTGCCGTACTTGCCCAGCTCCCACTTGGCAATCGCGTTGCGGTGCACTTCGTCCGGGCCGTCAGCAAAGCGCAGGGTGCGCGCACCGGCGTAGGCATAGGCGAGCGGGAAGTCGTCAGACATGCCGCCACCGCCGTGCACCTGCATGGCCCAGTCGATGACCTGGCAGGCCATGCTGGGCGCCACCACCTTGATCATGGCGATCTCGGTCTTGGCGACTTTGTTGCCGGCCACGTCCATCAGCCAGGCAGCCTTCAGGGTGAGCAGGCGGGCCATGTCGATCTTGCAGCGGGCCTCGGCAATGCGCTCCTGTGTCACGGTCTGTTGGGCCACAGTCTTGCCAAAGGCCACGCGTGACGATGCGCGCTTGCACATCAGCTCCAGCGCACGTTCGGCCAGGCCAATGAGGCGCATGCAGTGGTGAATGCGTCCAGGGCCCAGGCGGCCTTGGGCGATCTCGAAGCCACGGCCTTCACCCAGAAGGATGTTGGAAACGGGCACACGCACGTTCTCGAAGGTCATTTCGACGTGGCCGTGCGGGGCGTCGTCATAGCCCAGAACATTCAGCGGACGGATGATCTTGATGCCAGGGGCGTCGGCGGGCACCAGCACCATGCTCTGCTGCGAATGGCGCGGGGCTTCGGGGTCGGTCTTGCCCATGGTGATGAACACGGCGCAGCGCGGGTCGGCCGCACCAGAGATCCACCACTTGCGGCCGTTGATCACGTACTCATCGCCCTGGCGCTCGATGCGGGTCTCGATGTTGGTGGCGTCGCTCGATGCCACATCGGGCTCGGTCATGGCGAAGGCCGAGCGGATCTTGCCTTCGAGCAGGGGCTTGAGCCAGCGGGCCTTGTTGGCTTCGTCGCCGTAGCGGGCAATGGTTTCCATGTTGCCGGTGTCGGGCGCGGAGCAGTTGAACACCTCGCTGGCCCATGGCACGCGGCCCATGATTTCGGCCAGCGGTGCGTATTCCTGGTTGGTCAGGCCGGCACCTGCATAGCCGGATGCTGCGGCGCTGTCGACCGGCAGGAACAGGTTCCACAACCCGGCGGCCTGGGCCTTGGGCTTGAGGTTCTCGATGGTGTTCAGCGCGCTCCAGCGCTTGCCTGCGACGGTGTTGGCGGCCAACTCATCCTTGTAGGCAGACTCGTTCGGATAGATGTGGTCATCCATGAACTGGAGCAGCTTGGCCTGCAGTTCCTTGGTTTTGGGCGAGTAGTCAAAGTCCATGGGTTTCTTCTCCGTTGGTAATCGTGGGCGGCGCTGGTGTTGCGTCGTGTGTTCAGCCGCGTTGCGCGAAGGACCAGGCCAGCTGGGCCATGGGTCGTGCGGTGTCGCCCGAGGCCTTGGCCTGGGCGCTGGAGGCCGTGCCAGCCTCTACCCGCTTGGCAATGCCCTGCAAAATGGCGGCGATGCGGAACATGTTGTAGGCGAGGTAGAAGTTCCAGTCGGCACGCAGCGCATCGGGCGTGGTGATGCCGGTGCGCTCGCAGTACAGGCGGATGTAGGTGTCTTCGTCGGGAATGCCCAGCGCGCCCAGGTCCAGCCCCGCAATGCCACGCCCCAGCGAGGCAGGAATGTGCCAGCTCATGCAGTGGTAGCTGAAGTCCGCCAGCGGATGGCCCAGTGTGGACAGCTCCCAGTCGAGCACGGCGATCACGCGGGGCTCGGTGGGATGGAACATCAGGTTGTCCAGGCGGTAGTCGCCGTGCACGATGGACACATGGCCCTCGTCGCGTGCGCTGGCGGGCATGTTGGCGGGCAACCATTCCATGAGGCGGTCCATCTCTTCGATGGGCTGCGTGATGGAGGCCACGTATTGCTTGCTCCAGCGGCCGATCTGGCGGTCAAAGTAATTGCCGGGCTTGCCGTAGTTGGCCAGGCCTCGGTCTGCAAATTTCACCGTGTGCAGCGCTGCGATCACCCGGTTCATCTCGTTGTAGATGTCACCGCGTTCAGCTGGCGTCATGCCGGGCAGGGACTGGTCCCACAGCACGCGGCCCTGCATGCACTCCATCACGTAGAAGGCGCGCCCAATCACCGACTCGTCCTCGCACAGCACAAACATGCGCGGCACGGGAACGTCGGTGCCGTACAGGCCGCTCATCACCGCAAACTCGCGCTCGATGGCGTGTGCTGAAGGCAGCAGCTTGGCCACGGGCCCGGGCTTGGCGCGCATCACGTAGCTGGCGCCGGGGGTGATGAGCTTGTAGGTGGGGTTGGACTGCCCGCCCTTGAACATCTCTACCGTCAGCGGGCCCGCAAAGCCCTCCATGTTCTTGGAGAGCCATGCAGTCAGCGTTTCGATGTCAAAGGCGTGCTGATCGGAAACAGGGCGGGTGCCGACGAAATGGTCAAAGTTGCTCATGGAGGCGGATGAAGGTTCTGGCTGTCAGTGATGGGGTAAGTGAGTCAGTTGTCGGCTTCAGCGATGCGCATCAGGGCTTCGCGGTCCCGCACCACCAGGCCGCCCGGCTCGATGCGGATGGCGTCTTCGCGTTCCATGGCCTTGAGTTCCTGGTTCACGCGTTGCCGCGACGCACCCAGCAGTTGTGCCAGTTCTTCCTGCGCCAATTGCAGGCTGATCCGCATTTCGCTGCCGTCCGACAGGCTGGGCACGCCGTAGCTGCGTACCAGGTGCACCAGCTGCTTGGCCAGGCGCGATCGCAGGGGCAGCGTGTTGAGGTCTTCCACCAGCCCGAACAGCTGGCGAATGCGCCGCGCATGCAGGCGCAGCATCGCTTCGTACAGCTCGGTGTGCACGGCCAGGATCTTGCGAAAATCGGCCTTGGCCACACACAGGATCGTGGTGTCGCCGTGCGCGTAGGCGTCGTGCGTGCGCCGGTCCCCATCGAAGATCGCCACATCGCCGAACCAGATGCCCGGCTCCACATAGGTCAGCGTGATCTGCTTGCCCGAGATGGATGTGGAGCTCACCCGCACTGCACCGCGCGCGCAAGCAATCCACTCCTCGGGCGGGTCGCCGCGTGCGGCGATGAGGCCGCCGTCCTTGAAGCGTTTGACGTATGCACATCGCAGGATGTCGTGGCGTAGCGAAGGTGAGAGTGATGAAAACCAGCGACCGGAGTTGATCGCTTCACGTTCTTCGATAGTAAGAATCGGGTCGTCCATGGCCTGTCTTTTGGGTGACTAGAAACAGGCCCATTGTCGCGTCAGGGACCTGCGCAATGCGTCAGGGTTGTCACCTGCGTGTCTGCGCGTAGGCCAAAAGAAAACCCCCGGCGCTGGGTGGCAGCGTACCGGGGGTTGATGGGTCTGCGACGGTGGATGCGTCGAGGCGTTTGTGGTGCAGCGCTACTCGTAGCGGGGCACGCGCTTTTCCAGAAATGCGGCGATGCCTGCGCCGCCATTGGCGTGGTGCAGGTTCTTCACGAAGTGGTCGCGCTCATGGCCCAGGTGGTGTGTGAGCTGGGCATGGGGAGCTTCGTTCAGCAGCTCCTTGATGCTGGCCAGTGCATTGGGTGCACGGGCATTGAGCTGCTCGGCCAGCGCCAGGGCGGTGTCGAGTGCATTGCCTGTTTCGGCAAGGCGGTTGACCAGGCCCAATGTGTGCAGGCGTTCTGCGCCGATGCGGTCCCCGCACATGAGAATCTCGGTGGCAATCTGGCGGGGCAGCGCGTGGGCCAGGCTCCAGCTGGCGCCGCCATCGGGCGACAGGGCCACGTTGCTGTAGGCCATCACAAACACGGCATTGCGGGCCGCCACGATGAAGTCGCAGGCCAGTGCCAGCGAAAACCCTGCACCGGCTGCGGCGCCCTCCACGGCGGCGATCACCGGCTTGGGGTAGGTGCGGATGGTCTCGATCCAGTTGTGCAGGCCTTCAATGCTTTGTGCCTGCACCTGCGGCGCTTCCTGGCGGTTGGCCAGCAGGCGCTGCAGATTGCCGCCCGAGCAGAACATGCCATCGGCGCCCGTGATGACCACGCTGCGGATGTCGGGGCTGCTTTCGGCCACGCCCAGCGCTTCCACACCCGCGGCATACATCACCGGGTCGATGGCATTGCGCCGCTCGGGGTTGCGAAGGGTCAGGATCAGGGTTTGGCCCTGGCTGGTGCTCTGGAGTTCTGCGGGCATGGTGGTCTTCAGTGAGGTGGCCGTGGTGCTTGGCAATCAGTCTTCTTCGACATGGCTCAGGCTCAGGCCAATTGCACCCCTTCGGCGCAGCCATGGGCTGGGGCGGTAGCGCGTGTCGCCATACACGGTCTGCATGTTGAACAACACTTCCAGGATGTTGGTGGGGCCCCAGCGGTCGCCCATGGCCAGGGGGCCCAGCGGGTAGCCCAGGCCCAGGGTCACGGCGGTCTCAAGATCCTTGGGGGTGCAAATGCCTTGCTGGCAGATGTCGCTGGCGATGTTCACGATGGTGGCCACCACGCGCTGCGTGACGAAACCACCGCTGTCACGGATCACACTGACAGCCTTGCCGTCGCGCGCAAACAGCGCATGCGCCGCGTTGCGGATGTCAACGCGCGTGGCGGGGTTGGTGGCCAGCACGCGGCGCTTGGTCGCGGCGTCATCGATGAGCATGTCGATGCCGATGGTGCGGGCTGGGTCCAGCCGCTCCACCACGGCGACGGTGGTCACGTCAAAGCCCAGTGGGGCAACCAGCGTGATGGCCTGGGGGGAGGGGGATTGGCCGGTCTCGATGGTGGCCCCCAGGTCCTTGAGCAATTGGTACAGCTCGGCCCGGCGTGCAGCGCGCGAGGACACCCACACCGGCGGAATGTCGTTGACCACGGGGGCAGGCGCCTCGGCAGGCACCTGCGCAATGCCCTCCACGTAGCGATAGAAGCCTTCGCCCACCTTCTTGCCCACCACGCCCCCCGCCAGACGCTGCGCGGTGATCACGCTGGGGCGGAAACGGGGTTCGTCGTAGTACTGGCGGTAGATAGACTCCATGACCGGGTGCGACACGTCCAGCGCCGTCAGGTCCATCAACTCGAAGGGCCCCAGCTTGAAGCCGACCTGGTCGCGCAGGATGCGGTCGATGGTGGCGAAATCGGCCACACCTTCGCCCACGATGCGCAGGGCCTCCGTGCCGAAGCCGCGCCCCGCGTGGTTCACGATGAAGCCAGGGGTGTCCTGCGCCTGTACAGGGGTATGGCCCATTTCCTTGGCATACGCGGCCAGCGCAGTGCAGATCGCTGGATCTGTCTTGAGGCCCGCGATCACCTCCACCACCTTCATCAAAGGGACGGGGTTGAAGAAGTGGAACCCAGCCAGGCGTTCGGGGCGCTTGAGGGCTGCGCCAATGGCCGTCACGGACAGAGAGGACGTGTTGGTGGCCAGCACCGCATCGGCGCGCACCACCCCTTCCAGTTCGACGAAGAGGGCCTGTTTGGCATCCAGCCGCTCCACGATGGCTTCCACCACCAGATCGCAGGCCGCCAGGTCTGCCGCTGTTTTGACGGGGTGCAGCCGCGCGGTCAGTGCTGTGGCTTGGTCCGCTTCGATCCGGCCCTTGGCGACCAGCTTGTTCCATTGCTCCTGCAGGGCGGCCCGTGCGGCGTCGGCGGCTCCGGGGTTGGCGTCCAGCAGAAAAACCTGACTGCCAGCCTGGGCAGCAATTTGTGCGATGCCTCGGCCCATGGCACCGGTACCCACGATGGCGATGTTGGGAAACTGAATTTTCATAGCGGCATTATGGCTCTGGCCTTATCTGGGTCTTATGTGCAAGAATCCTCCGGACCGAAAAACAGAATTGATTGTGAAAATCCGTAACACCGTTTTTGGACCAGGATTGTGGGCGCTTGCAGCCGGTGCTTCGGCGCTGTCCCTGGGTAATGGTAGTGGTACGGTCGTGTTGGGCGCCCCGGTCGATCTCTCGTTCGAGTTGCAGCCCGACCCGGGCACGGATGTCGCATCGTCCTGCGTCACGGCCAAGCTGGTGGCAGGCGACAACGCCATCAGTGACAACAAGGTGCGCGTGGTCCCATTGCCCGAGGTGCGTGGGCGTCCTTCAGGGGTCCGCGTGCTGGCCTCGGTATCGCTGGATGAACCGGTTCTCACCGTGACCCTGACCGCAGGGTGCAACGGAAAAACCACGCGCAGCTACACCTTCCTCTCGGATTTGCCGACCACCGTCACCCGGTCCGCCTCTGCATCCCCGGTGGACTTGGCGCGGCTTCCTGCAGCAACCCCCAGCGCAGCTTCAGAGTCACAGCGTTCGCCTTCACAGGGCAGTGGCAGTGCATCTGCGGCTGCCGCCGGTGCTATGCAGGCCACCAGGCCCCGTGACAAGGCGCCTGCACTGGCAAGGGCCTCGGGCTCGCCCTCCGCTGAGAGCCGCCCTCCCGGCTCTGCAGCTGCCGCACGGCCTTCCGTGCGTGTGGGCACGGCAGCACCTGGCAAGTCGGTGGTGGCCGCTGCACCTGCAGCGCGCTCGCGTTTGGTGGTTGAGCCCCTGGATACCTGGCTGGACAGTCCTGTGGCGTTGCGCTCTACCGCGCAGCTACCCACGGCGCCTTCTGAAGAGATGTCGGCCCTGCGCACCCAGGCCGCCGCGTTGTGGAGGTCGTTGAACGCGCAGCCGGAAGAATTGCAAAAAGACGGCGAACGGTTGAAGGCGCTGGAATCAGACACCGCCGCATTGCGAGCACAGGCCGCCAAGGACCGTGGAGCCGCTGGCCAGTTGCAGCAGCAGCTGGAGGCGATGGAGCAGGAGCGTTTTCCTGCGACGGTGGTATATGCCTTGGGCGGTCTGCTGGCCTTGGCCTTGGCGGGGGTGGCATGGATGTGGTCGCGGATGCGCAGCGCCTCTGACAAGGCAGTGCGTTCGTGGCGCGATTCTGTGGCCTTGGGCGCACGTGGCGATGCAGCATCGGCGCATGAAGAAGCGGTCAGTCTTACCCCCCATCCCGGCGACACCTGGCTGCCGTCTGAAACCCAGCCTCATGCCGTCGCGGCGAATCCCGAGTCCGGTGCCATGCCCCTGCGCAAGGCAGCCCCTGCGGCCGTGGAACCACGCTTCGTAGCGACCAGCCCGGCGGCGAGTGCTCCCGCTCCCTTGCAGGCGAAGTCGGTTTCCGCGCCGGCCGCCGCCTCGGTAGCGCCCCACATCGTCAACCCTGAAGAGCTGTTTGACATCCAGCAGCAGGCTGAATTTTTTGTTTCGGTGGGCGAGCACCAGCAGGCCATCGAGGTGCTGAAGAATCACATTGCCGAGCACCGCCAGACCTCTCCGTTGGCCTACCTGGAGCTATTGCGGCTGTACCACACGCTCAGCCGTGTGGATGAGTTTGCGCAGCTGCGAACGCAGTTCATGCAGTCCTTCAACGCGCAAGTGCCGGAGTTTGCGGGCTTTCACCGCACGGGCCGCATGCTGTACCACTACACCGACGCACTCGCCGAGATCGAGGCCGAGTGGACAACGCCTGCGGTGCTGGGCTTGCTGGAGAAATTCCTGTTCCGCCGCATGGGCGCTGAAGCGGTGGAGCCGTTTGATCTGGCGGCCTATGACGATCTTTTGCTGCTGCTGGCGATTGCACAGACCACGCCCGCCAGTGCGCGCGGTGCAGCGCCCCCGCGCAAGCGGACGACGCCCCTGGCACCGCCCCGGTCCGAGACCCTGGTGGCACCTGCAGCTCCGGAACCGGTGGCGCTGCACGACGACCAGCCGCTTGATTCACTGGCAGCCAGCCTCGAGTTCGAGTTTGCGATGAAGGCCCAGCAGGAGCCCGAGCCCGTGCGCTCTGCAGCCACTCCCTCCAGGCCTGCAGCAGCATTAGGCGAGGATTCGCGGGGCATTCCGCTTGACCTCGATCTGTCGGACCCACCCCACCTCACGCTGAGCGATCTGCCCCCGGTGCCCGTGACGGCGCCGCCGCCAGCGGGCCAGCCGGTCGGCTTTGGCATGGAGAACGATCTCATGGAGCTCCGCCTTGAGCTGGAGCAGATGAAGAAGCCCGACAACAAGTAGCGAGCAGGCGACCAATCGGCCTCCCGGCGACTATCCAGGTGGCGCTGCGATGGTCGTGAGGGATGCGCGATAACCGCCGTGGCAGCTATCGCCACCGAGCCGTCACCGCATCAGCGCCATCAGCTCTGCGGCCGATGCTTCAGGGTCCGGTGCATTGACCAAGGCACGCACCACGGCCACGGAACCCACGCCAGTGGCCAGTACCCTGGGGAACTGCTCGGCGCTGATCCCACCAATCGCCACCTGCGGGTAGTGCCGCATCAGCCGCGCATACACGCCCAGCCTGCCCACGCCCTGGGGAGCGGTGGCCATTTTTTTCAGGGTCGTGGGGAACACTGCACCCATCGCGATATAGCTGGGCCCCACGGCGTCGGCACGCACCATTTCGGCATATCCATGGGTGCTCACGCCCAGGCGCAGGCCCGAGCGATGAAGCGTTTGCAGTTCCTCGGCGGTGAGTGCGTCCAGGTCTTCCTGGCCCAGATGAATGCCGTAGGCGCCAGCTTCGATGGCGTCCCGCCAGTGATCGTTGATGAACAACAGCGCGCCCGTGCCTTGCACCGCCTGGACGGTGGCCTGAACTTCGGTCCGGATGGCCTGGGCGTCGTCCGACTTGAAGCGCAATTGCACCGTGGGCACCCCGGCACGTGCCATGCGGCCCACCCACTGGGCGTCGGGCAGTACGGCATACAAGCCCAGGTGCTCCGGGCACGCGGCGAACTGCTGGGCGCGCGGAAGGCGCTGCAGGCCAAAGTCCTGGGGCTCGTCCGGCCATTGCTCGGGCTGTGCACTGCCAGTGCGCAGCGCGCGCACCTGCCAGGCGCGGGCCAGGCATTCTGCGTCATGGGCGATGAAGCCCAATTGGCTGCAGGCCTGTAGCGCGGCGAGGTAGACAGGGTCCTGCAACGTGGGGGCTGGCACGGGCTCGGGAGCAAACCCCGCAAAGGTGGCCGCGTGGTGGCTCAGGATGGCCTGCGCCAGGGTGGTGGTGTCATGCATGGGCGTGGTGCCAGAAAGGGGTGCCCAGCACGGGGGTGCTGGGCTGGGCGGCGTCTTGTGCGGCCATGGCACCGGCCAGGCGGGCTGCGCGCCCGGCGCTGACGGCATCGGCAAATGCGCCGGCCATGGTCACGGGGTCTTGGGCCAGAGCCACGGCGGTGTTCAGCAGCACGCCGTCGTAGCCCCATTCCATGACCTGGCAGGCGTGCGAAGGCAGGCCCAACCCGGCATCCACCAGCATGGGCACGTTCAGGCGCTCGCGCAGCGTTTGCAGCGCATAGGGGTTGACCGGGCCGCGCCCGGTGCCGATGGGGGCGGCCCAAGGCATCACGGCCTGGCAGCCCACATCGACGAGGCGCTGGCAGAGCACCAGGTCTTCGGTGCAGTAGGGCAGCACCTGAAAACCTTCTTTGATGAGGTGCTCGGCCACGCCCACCAGGTTCAGCGTGTCGGGCTGCAGGGTGTAGTCATCGCCGATCAGCTCCAGTTTGATCCAGGGGGTGTTGAACACCTCACGCGCCATCTGGGCGGTGGTGATGGCCTCTTGCGCGCTGTGGCAGCCAGCGGTGTTGGGCAGCACGGGCACGTTGAGCTTGCGCAGCAGATCCCAGAAGCTGCTGCCGCTTTCGGCCGGGTTGCTGCCCTGGCGGCGCAGGGATGCCGTAACCATGGCGGGCTTGGCGCGTTGCACAGCGGCTTCGAGCACGGCGGGCGATGGGTAGCGCGAGGTGCCCAGCAGCAGGCGGCTGGCGAACGTCTGGCCATACAGCACCAGCGGGTCTTGGGGCGTCGGAGTGGTCATTGGTTTACTATGATTTTTGTAGCTGCTAGTGCATGATTTATAAGCGCTTACAGCTCTTTTGATTGAATTTTGGCTGATTCAGCCGCCCGTGACCGGCGAGATGATCTCCACACGGTCGCCAGGCTGCAGCGCATGGGCGGCGTAGCGGGTGTTGGGCACAAAAGTGGTGTTCACCGCCACGGCAAACGGGGGGCGCGCTTCGATGGCGGCCACAGCATCGGCCACGGTGGCGCCTTCGGGCAGTTCGTGCGGGATTTGGTTGATCGAGATGTTCATGCAAATGCGGGGGCTGCAACGCCGGTCGGGGCGGGTGCCGCTGGCTCCAGTTCCAGCCGGAGGTCAAAACGTTCGGACAGGGTCGATTGTCCCGTGTTCAGCACCTCCAGGGTCACATCCAGCATGGCGGGCGAGATCATGAAGCCGTGGCGGTACAGACCGTTGATCTCCAGCACGCCCGGGCGGGTCTGGCGGATGGCGGGCAGGTTGTCGGGCAGCGTGGGGCGGCACTGCGTGGCCAGCTCGAGGATGCGGCCCTCGCCAAAGCCGGGGTGCACCGCATAGGCGGCGCTCAGCAGTTCCAGGGTGGAGCGAACACTGGCCGGGGAGCGGTCGTCGGACTCGATCTCGGTCGCGCCAATGACAAACAGATGGTCTTCCTTGGGCGCAATGTAGATGGGGTAGCGCGGGTGCACCAGCCGGGTGGGGCGCTGCAACGTGACGTCGGGCGCATGGATGCGCACCACTTCGCCACGCACGCCGCGCAAGGCACTCCACTGGCCCTTGGCGCCCAGGCCCCGGCAGTCCAGCACCCGGTCTGGCTGGCCGGGTGCGCCGGGCGTAAAGGCTTCGGGCGACTGGGGCGTGTGCCAGTGCATGCGCACTCCCAGGCGCTCCATTTCCACCACCAGGGCGGCCAGCAACTGGCGGTTGTCTAGCTGGCCTTCGCCGGGCAGGTAAAGGCCCTGGTTGAAGCGGTGCGTAAGGGCGGGCTCCACCTGCTCCAGGGCGCCACTGTCGAGCTTTTGCAGGGCGGGCAGCTCGGGCAGGCCGCGCTGGTTGTTTTCGAGCTGGCGGGTGAAACGCTGGGCTTCGGCCGCGTCCTGGCGGTGCCACACGATCAGCGTGCCGGCTTGCTGAAAAAACACCGCTTCTGACAGGGCTGCCAGCAACTCGGGCCAGCGGGTCAGCGCGTGGTGGCCCATGCGCACCACGCCGGGGTCGGTGATCGCAGACTCTGCCAGCGGGGCCAGCATGGCCGCAGCCACGGTGGCGGCCGAGTTTTCGGCGGCGGGGCTGCCCGCGTCGTAGATGTCTACACGGTGCCCCAGACGCGCAAGCTCCACAGCCAGCAGACGGCCCATGAGCCCTGCGCCCAGGATGGCAAAGGAAGAAGGTTGAAGTGACATAGCTCCGTCAGTGTGTCCGTGGTGTGGCAAGCAGCCATGGACAAAACGGGGTCACCGTTGATGGAAACTCCCCACGCCAGCATGACCTGGATCGGGTAGCGGGGCTGCTGCGTGTGCCGCAGTGCACAGGGTTCTGTGCGGGCCCCAGGGTATTTCTCAGTCGCGCACCATGCGGTGGGACACCCCTGTTTCGTCCGAAAAATGAATTACAGCACATCCCCCATGCGCCCCGTTTTGACGTGGCGCATAGGCCATAATTTTTGCCATGATTTCTCCGACGACCTCCTCGCCCTCCACGGGCCACCGCTACGCACGCGTGCTCTCCATTGCCGGGTCTGACAGCGGCGGCGGCGCGGGCATCCAGGCCGATCTCAAGACCTTCAGTGCCTTGGGCTGCTATGGCATGACGGCCATCACCGCCATCACGGCCCAGAACACCTGTGGGGTGACAGGCATCCACGGCATTCCGCCCGAGATGCTCAAGGCCCAGATCGATGCGGTGGTGCAGGACATTGGCGTGGACGCCGTCAAGATCGGCATGCTGCACTCACCGGACGTGGTGCACGTGGTGGCAGAAGCCATTCGGACCTATCAGCTGCCGCACGTGGTGCTGGACCCGGTGATGGTGGCCACCAGTGGCGATCGGCTGATTGCCCAGGAGACGGTGGCCGTGCTGGTCCAGGAGCTGTTTCCACTGGCCGAAGTGGTCACGCCCAACCTGGACGAGGCCGGCTGGCTGCTGGGGCGCAGCATCGAGGGCGTGGAGGCGCTGGAGCTGGCCGCTCAAGACCTACTGCGACTGGGCGCCCGCGCCGCGCTGCTCAAAGGTGGGCACCTTCCGGGCGACTGGGTGGTGGATGTGCTGGCCGTGCAAGGCCGGGAACACGCACAAGGACAGGGCCACCGGTTGCAGTCACAGCGCATTGCCACCCACAACGGGCATGGCACCGGGTGCACCCTGTCGTCCGCGATTGCCGCGCAGCTGGCACTGGGCCAGCCGCTGCAGCAGGCCGTGGAGCAGGCACGGGCCTACATCCTGGGGGCCATTGCTGCCGGGGCGGATGTCACCACCGGCCACGGCCATGGTCCCCTCAACCACGGCTACGCGCCCGTGGCGCAGCGGGTGTTTCAGGCACTGTAGAGTGATTTTTGGGTGTTTTGAGGTTCAAGCGCTAGTCAATCATGCGCTGAGCGCTCATCTTTTTATAGTGATTGATTGGTTCAGTGTGCCTTGGGCCTCGTGGCCCAGGCGAGCACAAAGCTGAACACCAGTGCGGGCAGGGCAGAGCCCGCGTCAGGCAGTACCTTGGGTGCCAGGTGGTACACCGCGATACCCGCCAGCCAGATGGCCACGGGCGCCGCATTCACCTTGCGCGCAGCCGCGAGCAGGGCGGGCGCATCGGTGCCGAAGGCCAGGCGCCCCAGAATCACGCCAAACAGCGGCACAAACACCGAGCTGAGCAGCAGCAAGAACGGCTCCAGGCTGTGCATGGGTAGCACCAGTGCCAGCCCGGTGCACAGCGCGGCCACCAGCAGGCCCCAGGCGCGCACGCCCCAGCGCGGCAGCAGGCTGTGGGCCGACACGGCGCCCGAATAGGCGTCGCCATAGGCGTTGTCCACCTCGTCGATCAGGATCAGTGACAGCGCAATCAGCCCGCCCTGGGCCAGCAGCAGCGCCTGCACCAGGTCCTGGCTGGGCAAGGTCAGCGCCACCAGCACACCGAGGCTGTAGCACCAGATGTTGGCCAACGCATAGCCCAGCCAGGTGCCGCGCAGTGCCGAGCCGCCGTTCTTGCCATGGCGCGCGTAGTCGGCCACCAGCGGCAGCCACGAGATGGGCATGGCGATCACCAGGTCCAGCGCAGGCAGCACGCCCATGCCGCCGTCGCCCTTGCGTGTCCACAGCGCTTCAAAACCTTGGGTTTGCGCCAGCGAGAGGAACTGCCACGACAGCCACAGCAGCGACAACACGACCAGCGGCAGGGCAATGCGCGCAATCAGCTTGCGCACCAGCTGCACCATCGACCCGCTGATCAGCAGCATCACCACGCCGCCCCACAGCAGCGTCGCCAGCACGGGCCAGTGGGCACCGGCCATGGCGCCCGACTGCTGGCCGATGGCCACGGTGGCATCGCGCATCACCACCAGCTCGAACGTGCCCCAGCCCACCAGCTGCACGATGTTCAGGATGATCGGCAGGCTGGCAAACGTGCGGCCGTACACGGCATGCATCAGCCCGGCGCTGGCCAGGCCGCTGTCGCATCCCAGCTTGGCCACCCAGCCCAGCAGGCCCGCGCCCACGATGGAACCGGCGACGATGGCGATGAGTGCCTCTTTGGTGCCCAGCGCAGGCATCAGGTAGGCACCCACCTGCATGACCAGCAGGCCCACGCCCAGGCTGAACCAGAGCGAGGCGTGGTCATGCCACTGGAAAACGCGGCGGTCGGGGGAGACGGGAGCCAGCGCTTCGTTGGTGGCGTGCGTGGCAGGCGATGAGGACATGGAATGGCTCCGTAAGCAGATACAGAGCAGGGGCCGCCCACCAGTGCGCCCTGAAGTGTTCAGGGCCGTGCCATGGCGGACTTGCTTCCCTGCGCGAGGATGATCTCAAGCCTGCAAAGTAAAACAATGCAGGCAACAGGTTCGAAGGGTTTGATCTCAGCCCAGCAACGGATTTATTGCAGGACACCCCCAGCGATATGGTTGGATTCTAGTTAAACAGGGTTGAGTGAGGTCAACGAGCTGTTTCACAAGTGGCGCAGTTCATTTCCTTCATGGGTGAGAATGGCGCCTTGAGGCAGCGGTGACTGTCTCGAGCGGGCCCGCTAGCGTCCCCCGCCGTGGGGAAGCATTCGGCCAGTAGCAGTTGGTGGAGCTTAGGGCAACGCTGATTAAGGTCCACCATTGAGAGGGGTCAAACGTTATCCGCAGATGAAGCAGCAGACCTTGGCAATGGCCGCAGATCAAGA
>NZ_QAIM01000268.1:0-10695 GCF_003061035.1 Acidovorax sp. HMWF018 | reverse complement strand
GCGCAAGGCGGCCAGTTCGTCCTGCGCGGCCTGAGCGGCTGCGCGAGCTGTCTGCTCGTTGCGGCGAGCTTCTTCCAGCTTGGAGTACGGGATGGTGTGTTTGCCATCCTTGGCCAGGATCACGGCGTTGGCCGGGTCCGGTTCGTTGCTCGCTGCTGGCGTCGATTCGCCATCGTTCGTTGAAGGTTGACGCTCGGCGTCCGGTGTGGTGGTGGTCCCTGCATCAGCGGGTGTGGCGCCGGGCTCGCCACCTGCATCCGGCAACGTGGTGCCGGTATCGCCCTCTACCAGTTCGAGGAACTGGGCCGCCTGTTCTGGGGTCATCACGCCGTTTTGCGCGTGCGCTTGGAGAAACTCTTGTTGAGTTGTGCTCATGTCTGTCCCACCACATATCGCCGTGGCCGCATGGGTTCAGAGCATTCGAGTGACGCGGGACCAGGGCCGAAACCCTGATCCCATGCCGCTCTCCAGCTACGGGAATTGGCCGACTCATCACGAGTGGGCTGCTTCGCTTGGACTTACGCCCTTGCTTGAGATCACACTGTGCCCGGGTGTGCCGCCGGGGCCAAACCAGAGTGGGGGGATACACGCGCCGGGCGTGAAAAAGCCACCTCGGTGGGTGGCTTCTTTTGGTGCTGCGCGCCCTGCCCCGCTACGCTGCGACTCCTTCGATGTTGTCCGTGGTGGTCGGTGTCTCAATGCCCTGCATTCCCTGCTCTGGCGCCTGGGGAACGGGCGGGAATGTCGGGCTGGTGTTCTGCTGCACGCCAGGCGGCAGCGGTTCCGGTCCTGGCTGCACTGGTATCGGTGCCGGGCCGATCGGGTAGTTCGGATCATCGCCGCCGGGTGAAGGTTTCTTGTACCCGGCGCTCTGCATGATGGCGTCCGCGATGGGCGCAATCTGCGGCATCTGTGCCACCTGCGCCCCGCCCTGCATCGCGCTGAACGCCGCCTGTACGCCGATCTGTACGGCCTGGGCCATGATCTGCTGGATCTCGGCGTCGGTCTTGCGCTCTTTCATGTCAAGCTCGCGCACCTTGAGGTCGTGGCCTGCCGCCACCAGGGCCTTCTGGATTTCCTCCTTGATGCGCTTCTCGATGGCCTCGGGGGTTTCCTGCGCCGACACCGCGCGGATGGCACGCACCACGTCGCGTTTGAACGGCACGTCCATGAGAGCCACCATGAAGGGCAGCACGGCAGCCTGGTACTCGGGTGGCAGGCTCTTGGTGGTTTCCCCCAGGGTGCGCAGCTGGCCAGCGCGATAGGTGGTGCTGCTCGGAACATCGGACAGCCCCACCTTGAGCATGGTCCGCATCAGGTCGTTGGAGAGGTAGGCCATGCCGGTATCCGGGTCCACCTCTGGCTTGTTGAGCACGATCACACGGTCTGCTGTCACCCCGTCCTGGCCCTCGATGGTGATGGTTTGCTGCTTGCTGCCCCAGTCGGCCACGATCAGTGAAGCCAGCAGCTCGCCAACACGAGTGCGCGACTGGCGGTAATTTCCCATCAGCGTGCCCAGCGATTGATTCGTCTGCTCCACCTGGGTCGCCTCCTGCACACCGCTGGTGGCGGTACCGCTTCGGCCCTGGAACCCACTGGTGATGACGCTCACACGCTCGATGGCAAGGCGCGCATCCTGCAGCAGCTGGAATTGCTGGTCGGTGAGCTGGAAATCGCGGTGCACCTTGAACGTGGCGCCAGGGTGCTGCATGTGCTCTGCATCGAGGATGATGTCCGCGTCAGGACGAGCGATCTGCTGGCGGAACTGGGCATCGGTCATGGCCACGGCGCCCTTGGTGCGCTCGGTCCGCACCACGCTCATGCCCCAGCGCAGCTTGCCGGTGCCGCTGTTCACGCTGTCCTGCTGGTAGATCATGGAGCGCGCATAGCCGTAGGGCACGCCGGTACGATCCTCGCGGAAGGCGATGAATGGAACGTAGGGGAAATAGCGGTGCGTGTACGGGCTCGGGCCATCGTGCAGCCGGTGCGGTCCCAGCCAGTAGGACATGCGCACCCGCGCCACGGTGGCAATGGTCACTTTCGATACGCCGGTGGTCACCGCGTAGAGGTGTGCTTGGTTGTTCTCGTCGAACTCCACCACGCGGCCGTCCGGGCTGGTGAGCACTGCCACCTGCTCCCAGCGGCGGTACCACAACTCGGACAGGCACAACTCCTTGCGCGTGGGGTCGTACCAGCGGGACTCCTCAATCGACCAGCTGCGCGCCTCGGCCCAGGCGTTGGTGAGGCCAGTCGATGCACCGCCATCCAGCGCAGCCAGGCTGTTCTGGTCGCCCCACCACTGAGAGCCACTGCGCCCGCAAGCACGGATCAGGTCTTTGTGCTTTGGGAAGGCCGCCATGATTCGCTCGGGGCGCAGCCAGCGTGAGCGCTTGAACCACCGGGCCTTGTCCAGCAGGGGGTCTGCCTCGCCGCCTGCCATGTCCCAGTGGCATTCATTGCGGTGCACGGCAGTGCAGCGGTAGGGGTAGAGAAATGGGTCGGACTCCTTGCTCACCTCCACAAAGCCCACGCCAACGGCTGCCATTGGCCGGAAGGCAGCACCACAGGCGGCGTCCGCCTTGGATTGCTTCTCCGCCTGGTTGAGCTGATAGCCAAGGGCATCGGCCACATCCTGCCCGCTCGGCCCTGAGTCGGGCGTAACCTGCCAGTCGGTGCGCGTGGCTTCTTCGTAGCCGGTCAGCGCCCGGATGGCCGGGCCCATCAGATCCTCAATGGCGGGCGGGATGCCGATGGCCTGCTGGCGGCGCAGCAAGTCGCTGTCCAGCTGGTTGCCATCCACATAGTCCATTTCCTTGTCGGCGTTCGCCCGAAATCGCGGCTGTTCCTCGATCTCGCGCAGGATGCAGGTGTATTCCTCCAGCTCCATGGGACCGGTGGATTCGTTATCGGCGGCGTTGTAGTCGTTGGTCATCATGGGAGGCCTCACAGGCGCCAGTCAGGCGGTGGTGGTGGTTCGTACTTGTGGGTTTTGGCACCGATGGAGCCCAGCTCTTTCTGCTGTGCCCACTGGCGCAGGGCGTCGGCACCTTCGCTGCAGCCGTTCGACTTGTCGGGCTCGTCGGTGAAACGGTTGTCTGCGCGGTTGAAGCGCTTGCGGTAGCCCTCGATGCGTGCAATGCCCTTCTTGCAACGCGTCTTGTCGAAATAGGCGGTCTTGAGGTGCTTGCGCGTGGCCTGGATGCCCGTAATGAGCTGCGTTACCAGGGGCACGATGTGGAACTTCTCGCCTGGCATCAGGTCCTGCAGCTGCTCCTTGATTGACTTGTTGTAGTCGCTCAGGCGCTTGTGGTTGGCGTCGTGCGGCAGGTAGTGGCCGCCGAACAGGTAGCCCAGCTTGCGGAGTTCGGCCACGTAGTAGCGCAAGTCCTCGTTGTGGGCTTCCAGGTAGTCGATGAATCGGTCCTCGCCCCGCAGCTCCTGCCAGAACCAGACCGCACACCCATCGCTGCGCCCCACGTCCCAGAACGTGTAGACAGGAGCGTCCAGCACCAGCACATCGCAGATCCCGCCACGCTTGCGTAGGGCCACCATGTCCTTGGCGTAGTAGTTGCCCTCGGTGGACATTTGGAAAGCCTCGTCCGGGGTGGACGGGTATTCCTGCCACATGCGCTCTTCAGCGCCCGAAAAGTCGGCCTGCTTGGTCGCCACGTACCAGGCGCGCTGGTCGGGGTCGATGCGGCAGTCCATGGCCACCTCGATGCCGTCGAAGTATTCATGCTCTTCCAGGGTGACGGCCACCGTGCGGCTGTCGAGGCGGTACTTGGGCTCCTGCCACCAGGCATAGAAGTGAAACCGGTAATCCTTGGGCGTGAGCGGCAGCTTGCTGGCCAGCAGCTTCTGCGCCTGCTCCACCATGCGGAAGAACTCGCCTTCGCGGCCCTCGGCGGTGGACTCGATCACCAGGACACCATTCGTGGGCACCGCAGGGATAGATCCGGTCACAACCTCCTTGGCCTTGTCCGGGTACTTCGCGCAAATCTTGCCGAACTCGGACACATGCAGCCGGTGGATGGTCCCGGAGCGCATGGACGTGGCCACGCGAATGCTGCTGTTGTTGTGCGCGAAAAGCAGTTCGTCGGCGTTGTCGGCCTCCAGCGGGAAGCGCTCGCGCAGCTGCTCGGGCAGGTTGTTGTAGGCGAACTTCACCTTGTCGCGGAAGATCACCTTGGCCGCGTCACGGTCCTGGGCGATGATCCCGCAGCGCTGGTCGGCGTTGAACAGGGCATGGTCCAGCCACAGGATGGCAATCAGGGTGGTGAAACCCAGCTGCCGGGCCTTGAGAATCAGGTTGCGGTGCCACAGGCGCTTGATGAATCGCCGCTGCGCCCGGTTGGGCTTGAACGGCATGACCATCGCCTCTTCGGCCTCGTCATCGCCCTTGACCATGATCTTGTAGAGGCAGCCGGAGAACAGGCGCCACTCAGGATCGGCCAGCTTGAGCGCAAGGTCGGCCTCGTCCGCTGGAAGGGGAACCAGCGGCTCGTTGTGGACGATGATGGGCACGGCGTCGGACATGGGGGTCAGTCCTCGTCGTGCTCTGGGTCATGCGCCACGGGCTTGAACGTGCTGTTCGTGCCGCCCGTGATGGTCTGCAGCAGGGCGGTGAGCGGGTCAATCTTCTGCTCGTTGTCCTTCTGGTAGAGGCCCAGATGCTTGAAAACCTTTTCGAGGGCCGCGCCCTTGTCCTGCATCTTGATCTCGATGCCATCCTTGGTCTGCTTTGCGCCCGCATACAGGGACACAGCTGCAGGGCTCAAGTTGCGCGTGTCGCCCAACACCACGCGCGGCTGGCCATCGCCACCGCACTCAGGGCAGGCAGCGAAGGGCATGCGCAAGGGGTCGTAGCCAATGCCGCCCTTTTCGTCGAAGTCGGCGGGGGCGTTGTCCTTCTTCTCGGCCCAGGCCTCGCGGTCGCGGTTCATTTCGCCCACGGTGCGCTGGTATCGGTTGCCCTCGCCATAGCAGTAGCGGCAGCAGCCCACTTTCACCTGCACCAGCTCGCGGGCGTCTGCGATGGCCACGTTCCAAGCCTCGCGCAAAGCTCTGTCTGCAGTGATGCCAGTGCGCTCTGCCCGCTCCTGCTGTGCTTTGGCTATTGCGGCCTGGATGTGGGGTTTTGTTAGGTTCTCGTGCCCGATGTAGCGCGCCGTCTTTTCGCTGTACCCGGCACGAATGGCAGCCTGGGTGGCGTTGAGGTCAATCAGGTACTCACGGACAAAGCACTCCTGGCGCGGCTCCAGTGCAGCAGGCGCTGGACTGAGCGTTGCGGCTGCCTTGGTTGGCGCCGCAGGTTTCTGGCGCTTTACCGGCTTGGCCTTTGCCTTACTTGCGCTGACAGCTATCTTTTTCGGAGCACGAACGGCTGCGCCCGCTGCCTTCTTAGGTGCAGCGGTCTTCTTTGCCTGGGGTGTCTTTGCGGGTGGCGCCTTCTTTGGCGCTGGTTTGGGTGCCATGGGCCGGGATGATTCCCAGCCAGTGCAATGGCGTCTAACCAGAGTGGGGGGCGTCGATAAAATCTCGATCAGATAACAGGGGTGTCACATGATTGAGTTGCTTGATTCGGATCGTCTTGCCGCGAAGTTCGGCAAGTGGCGTGGGGCCATCGTGGGGGTGTGCGCCACATTGCTGGTGGTAATGGCCGCTGCGATCATGAAGCTGGTCGAGATCATCACGAGGGCCCGGCCGCAGCTGCAGAGCCCTATTGAACTGATGCCAGGCGCCTATTGGTTTGCGCTGGCGTTAGTGGGTCTGTCCTCTGTGCTCTGGCTCTGGGCGGTCGTCCTGTTCTACAAGGACCAGGTGCACGAGGCCTACCGTGACGCAGCACACCGGCACAACAACCGCCTCTGGGAAAACAACGCCTAGCGTCTACTGGTGCTCCAGCAGGTTCAGCTGGGGCGTTTCCCTGCTTGCGGGGGTTGGAATCAGGGCGCGTAACGCCTTGATCTGGCTGCGCGCGTCCTTCAACTCGCGGGCCAGCTCGTGGCACAGCACCACGGCACGGTTTGCGGCGTCGGTCTGGGCCAGCTCCTGCAGGTGTCCGGCGAACTCGCGGGCGATCACGCGCGCCTCCCCCGGTGTCAGCTCCAGCATGTCGCTGCCGATCTCCAGTCGCACCAGGCCATCGGGGAGCACCGTTTTGCTGAATGGGCGCGTGGCTGGGAATTGCTCGATCACCTCCAGCTCGCCATTGCCTGCGCGGCGCAGCTGGTCCTTTTCGATGAAGCGCTCCACATGGTCGTCCACGATGCCGGGCTTCAACCCCGTCAGGTCGGCCAGGGCGCGGCGGTTGATGCGGCGCTCCGAGTTGCGCAACTCAATGATCGTGTCCCAGATCAAGTGACCATTCGCAAAGCGGTCACGCTTCGTGGGTTCCTCGTTCGCAAGTAGCGCGCCAGGGCTCAGGTGTGATTGCTGTTGGGTCATGGTGGCTCTCCGCTGTATCATCCGGTTGCTCAGGTCGAAAGATCGGGAGGCCCGCCATGTGCGGGCTTTCTTTTTTCTACGCGCCCATTGCGCGCGATCCCAGCGCCCACACGCTGCTGGGCACGCGGTTGCAGCGGGCCATGGCCAGCACCTCTTCGCCGGTGTAGCGGGGTTTCAGCAGCACCTCGTCGTCATCCTCAATGGGCTCTGGCTTTACGTTTCGCGCTGCAAACCGGTCGCGCCAGTCGGGAGCAGCTTGATAAAGAACGGGGTGCACCGTGCGGTCAGCGATCAGCAGCCCCTGGTAGGCGGCACGGCTGCAGTATTTCGCGGCGTTGCTGGTGGTCTGCGGGCCATCCATTCGCGCACGGACCATGGGCGATGTAGCCTTGCCCAAGCGCTCCGTGATTTCGCACACTTCGCGGATGCGCTCCCCATTGCTCAGACGCGGGTTCTGTGGATTGCGTGGCATATTCACTCCTGTATTGATAGCTTGCTGCGCAGTATTTGCGGACGCTAGCTGCCGATTTGCTTAGAAATTTCGGGGGTGCGATCGGACTTGTCGCCCGGCCATAGCGGCAGGTTCTTGGGCCACAGGCCCAGGCTGTGCACCATGGCTCTCGTCTGCGCGCCCCATGTCCGCATAGCCTCGCGGTGGGCATCCCGGCCGCCGGGCAGCAGGCGGTACTGGTCGAACTTGATGTGACAGCCTTCCTCGCCGGGGCGGGCGCAGCACAGCGGCACGCCGGTGCGGTCATCGGTCTTGAGTCCCATGCCCTTGCCCTCGTTGCCGTGGGCGTGCTGGCTGTAGCCGTAGATCCCGCAGGCTGCGCATGGCAGATTGGCCACAGCGCGGCGGTAGGCTTCGCTGGTCGCTGCGCACTCCTTGGCGATGGGCGCGGCGTAGGCAGTGGCGCAGGCGATCACTGATGCACGGGGTGTGACTGATGCCAGCGCGCGCGCTGCGCGTTCTTCAAGGCGCTGGTCGCGGCACATGTTGGCCGATGGGCCAAGGGAGCGGGATTTGAATACCGTGCGCCTGAGTGGGGCGGATCGCTTCACGGCGTGAACCCCTCCAGCATCTGCATGCGCGCGTGTGGCGCGAGGTGCGGCCAGAGAAACCCCTGAGCGTGTGGCGTCATGAGGAAGTCGCGGATGGCACGGTGCACCTCGATGAATCCCTGCTCGTCCAGCGCCACCCAGGCGATGGAGCGCGGGATGGCGACAAGCACCCCGTCGCGGCCGGGCATCAGGTCCACAAACCCAGCTCCCACTTTCAGCCACTCCAGCAGGCGGTCCTCGTCGTCAAACCGCTCCTGGCGCTCAAACAATTCGCCCAGCCGGGCGAAGAAGAAACGGTGGTGCTGGGGGCTGCGCGGCAAGCGGTAGCTGAACCCCATGGTTTCGCCGGGCTCCAGCCCTGACACCACGCGGCGGAACTTGTCCCAGGCGCGGCGGCCTTTCGCGCCGTGGCCTTGCAGCTTCCCCTGCTCGTCGCGGTACACGATCAGCTCAGGCATGCTCCACCTCCGCGAACAGATCCAGAGTCTGCGGGTCGGGGCGGCGCGGGCCAGCGCTCGGCTTTGCCAGGCGCAGCACGCCCGACTTCTTGCGCGCCAGCTCCAGCAATCCCGCCTTGCGTGCGCAGGTGGGGCCGATGGGTAGGGCGCCGATCATCACGGCGGCCTGAGCCATGGGGCGATTGCAGAATGCGCAATGCAGGGTCATCGCGCGCTCCGGTACGGCCACGCCACCATCGCGGCGTCGCGTGTGTGCTCATTGCTGCTGCCTTCCCAGCCGGTGATGGCGGCGAAGGCCTCGGCGTTGACCTTGGCCCCCTTCCCTGCCGGGCTCACTCCGTGGGCTGCAATGCCCAGCTCACCACAGACAGCGGTGATGAGGAAGCACCAAGCATCGACCTGTCCCACGTTGCGGGCCATCTTTGCGCTGGCCGCCCCGCTCTTGCCCCGCGTCCAGGTGTGGGACTGCAGGCGCGAGTCCTCGAACACCACGCGGGCGGGCTTCACCTCGCGCAGTACGCGCTCAATCTCATGGGGGGCGATGGTTTGCAGGGTCGCCAGCTTGCCCCCGATGAAGGTGGCCACGCCGGTATTGGCGCCAGGGTCCATGCCCAGGATAGTGCTCATGCGGGTGTTCCTTCCGTCTGGTTCGGTGCCAGCTGCCACGCGGCCAGCTTCGCCATGCGCCGGATTTCCGGCTCTGGTAGGCCCAAGGCCACGGCCTGCGCCAGTGCGGTGCGGCAGCGCTCGCGCGTTTCCGTAGGGCCCAGCCGCAAAGTGCGCTGGATGAACTGGATGCGCCGGGCGGCGCAGTGCAGGCAGCCATCGGCAAAGAAGCGGTGGAACTGCGGCGCCTCGCGGCCCTCGTTGCAGCAGTGGCAGGTCATGCACCGGCGGACTCCAAGGTCAGGTCGCCAGTCACCCACAGGGCCAGGCGGATGCGCGACTTCGCTACAGGATGGCCGGCGCGTACCAGGTCCAGCAGGCGGTTTGCTTCGGCACGGGTCATTGCCATGACATGTGACCTTCCAGTCCCAGCGCCTCACGCGCAAAGCGCAGCGTGATGGGGCGAATCCGATCACCGGCAGCTGCACGATCAACAATCCGCTGCGCCCATTCCTTCGGGTTGTGCTTCGGCGCAAAGGCCGATTTCAGGTCGGTCTGCTTTGCGATCTCTGCGGCCACCTTCGCGGGGTCGGCCTTGGGCGCCTCCAGGCGGGGGGCCTCCGGCAGCGGCGCCCGGCGAGCGATGGCTCGGAACTCGATGACCGTTGGCGGCTTCTGTGGCAGGTTCGCCAGGGCGTAGGCGATAGCCTCGGGATGCGCGTCAAAACCGGAAAGCTCGTGGCTCCAGTCGGTTTTCACATCGCCCAGGTCGATGCCCTCCCAGCGCCCGATGAAGTCCCGGCCATAGGCCAGACTCAGCTTGGCGAAAATCTTGTCGGTCCATGCCGATGGCAAGCTCATGTGGTCACCTCGATTGCTTTCACATCGACCACCCGAGACTGGGCATCGACGGTTCTGAAAAAGTCCGCTGCGTCCTGCTGCGGGGCGGTTGGGGCACGGCGCGCGATCTCTGGCGCGGCCTCCTGCATTCGCTCGCGCATCGAGCGCTGGTAGGGCGTTTCCACTGCCGCCTGGCCTTGTGCACGCTCGTCGGGCTTGAGCCATGCCGCCTCCAGCCCCTGCGAGCCACGGCGGCACCAGACGCGTAGAAAGCCCTCCAGGGTCATCCCGGCCTTGGCGCATTCGCGTTTGGCTTCGTCCACCACCGTCTGGGTCACCGGGGCCCGCTTGGCCTTACGCAGCTTCAGGAAGTCGGCCCAGGTCTGCGGCTCAACGTCGTCAGGTTTGGCAATGTCCGGCTGCGATGGGGTGGCGGCACGCTTGCGTGGCGCTCTCTCTTCTTCTTTATTGGTGTTGGTGTTGGTGTTGGTAGAGATAGCCGTTGCAGGTTCGTCACTAGAAACGACCTGTTCGCGTTGCAGGTCCGTTGCAGGCGGCGTTTCTGGTGGATTTGCTGGCGTTGCAGGTGTGTTGCAGTGCTGCTCGAACAGCCGTTGCAGCTCCTTCATGGGTACATCCCATGCGGGCACCACCTCCACCGCGCGCAACGCGGCAAACATTTGTGCTCGGCGCTCTCGGTAGCGGCGCATGCGCTCTGTTTCGTGGCGGTCCTTGTCCTCTTGCGCCGACTGCTTGACCCGCATGGAGTCAATCTCCGCATCGGCCCGCACGTTGATCCATCCGGCGCTGGTCAACTCGAAAAACTCGTTCAGCACAACCTCAACGGCCTCGCGCTGTTCATCAGTGGTTGCCAGCACCAGGCGGCACACCGCGCGCAGTTCAGTGGGCAGCGGCTTTTCGGTGGTGTAGTAGGTATCGAGCAGGCGCCGATACGCAGCATCCTCGGTCCACGTCAGATGCCGGGTGGCACTGAGGTAGTCACCGATGTGGAAGGGGTAGTAGTTCATGCGGACACCAACCCCCTCGCATATCGCCAGTGCAGTCCCTTGTGCTTCTGTTGACGAATGCCAGTGATCGCGTGGGCAATTGATGCTGGCTGGTATCCGCGCGATCGCGCTTCCTCAGCAGAGCCAAAGCGCACGACAACATTGCCGCCTTCATCAACGCCCTCAATGGGCTTTGAATTCGGGTTCGTCGGTCCTGGCAACAGGATTGCCTGCCTATTGTTTAGAACGTGGAAGCTGTGCTTCTTGTTCTCAGA
>NZ_QAIM01000267.1:0-3637 GCF_003061035.1 Acidovorax sp. HMWF018 | reverse complement strand
GATGAACCCCCTGGACAACGCCCAGATGACTTCGCAGATCGCGCAGATCAACACGGTGACCGGCATCCAGCAACTGAACCAGACCATGCAGAGCATGGCTTCGCAGTTCAACTCGCTGCAAGTCATGCAGGGCACAGCCCTGGTGGGCCGCAATGTGCTGACCGAGGGCTCCAGCCTGGCGGTGGCGGACAAGACCGGCAAGGGCGGCTTCGAGCTGGGCTCGGCCGCCACCAACGTGAAGATCGAGGTCACAACCGCAGGCGGGCAGGTGGTGGACACCATCGACCTGGGTGCCAAGGCAGCGGGCCGCCACACCTTCGACTGGGACGCCAGCCAGTACACCGGCTCCACCGATGCACTCCAGTTCCGCGTGACGGCCGTCAACGGCTCCACCAAGCTGGACTCCACCCCGTTGAGCCTGTCCAAGGTCACCGCCGCAGGTGCCGAAGACGGACAGCTGGTGCTGAGCCTGTCCAACGGCAAAACCATCAACTACAGCCAGATCAAGGCCTTGGTGTAACACCAGCCTGCTTCGTATCGCGTCAACAGGAGAACACCATGAGTTTTCAGCAAGGCCTGTCCGGCTTGAACGCCGCCAGCAAGAACCTCGATGTCATCGGGAACAACATTGCCAACTCCAACACCGTCGGGTTCAAGGCCTCGCGGGCCGAGTTTGCCGAGATGGTGGCCTCTGCCATCGGCTCGGCAGGGGGCTCCAATGCAGGCATCGGCGTGGAAGTGGGCGCCGTGGCGCAGCAATTCACCCAGGGCAACCTGACCATCACCGGCAACAGCCTGGACGTGGCCATCAATGGCAATGGGTTCTTCACCCTCACGCTGCCCGATGGCACCGCCGCCTACACCCGCTCCGGCAACTTCAAGCTGGACAAGGAAGGCAACATGATCACCAACGACAACGCGTCGGTGATGGGCTACCCGGTAGACCCGGTGACGGGTCTGCGCACCGGCACCGACCCCATCCCCATGGTGTTCCCGACCGCCGAGCCGATTCCCGCCAAGCAGACCACCACGATCACGGCGGCCTTCAACCTGGACGCCCGCGCCACCGACGCGGCGGGCAACCCCGCAGCCACGCCCCCCATCCCGGCCACGCCGCGCGCCACCTATGGCACGTCGATCAACGTGTTCGACAGCCAGGGCGTGGCCAAACCGGTGAGCCTGTACTTTCAGAAAACCGCCACCGCCAACACCTGGGACGTATACGACGCCCTGGACGACCCCACCGCTGTGCCGCCCGTGGTGGCCACGCCCATCGGCCAGATCACGTTTGACAACAACGGCGCCATCACCGGCCCGGTGGCCACACCACCCGCCACCGGTTTTTCGCTGCCACTCACCGTCAACCCCACGCCGCCCAACCCCAACAACCTGCCTGCGTACACCGTGGAAGTGAGCCTGGACAAGGTGACCCAGTTCGGCACCAAGTTCGCGGTGTCCAACCTGAGCCAGGACGGCTACACCTCGGGCGAGCTGACCGGCATCAACATCGAGAACAACGGGATGATCATGACCCGTTACTCGAACGGCGTGACGCGTGCCGAGGGCCAGCTCGCACTGTCGAGCTTCCGCAACACGCAGGGCCTGGCATCGGTGGGCAGCAACAACTGGGTGGCCACGTTCGAGTCGGGCCAGCCCGTGGTCGGCACGGCCACCGACGGCAGCTTTGGTTCGCTGCGCTCGGGCGCCCTGGAGGACTCCAACGTGGACCTCACCGCCGAGCTGGTGAACATGATGACCGCCCAGCGCGCCTACCAGGCCAACGCACAGACCATCAAGACGCAAGACCAGGTGATGTCCACCCTGGTGAACCTGCGCTGATCGGCTGACCGCCCCCTACTGAACCCGCCCAGGACCCCGGAGAGCTCCCATGGACCGCATCATCTACACCTCGATGACAGGCGCCAACGCCGCTGCCCACCGGCAGGCGGTGCTGTCCAACAACCTCGCCAACGTGTCCACCGGCGGGTTCCGCGCCGAGATGTCCACCTTCCGCTCGGTGCCGCTGCAAGGCGACGGCGCCAAGACGCGCGTGTTTGCGCTGGAGTCCACCTCGGGCTACGTCAACACCCCCGGCCCTGTACAACGCACCGGCCGCAACCTCGACGCCATGGCGGCCGGCAACGCCTGGTTTGCAGTGCAGGGACTGGATGGCACCGAGGCCTACACCCGTGCGGGCAGCTTTGAGGTGTCGGCCACGGGCCAGCTGCTCACCCCCACCGGCCTGCCCGTGTTGTCCGATGGCGGAGCGCCCATCGACGTGCCGCCCGGTGCCGATGTGTCGCTCGGGTCGGACGGTACCGTGACCTCCAAGATCCCGGGCCAGCCCGCCCAGGCCATTGGCCGCCTCAAGCTGGGCACTCCCACGCCGGAAGACCCGCTCAAGCGCGGCGACGACGGGCTGTTTCGCACCACGTCGGGCGACCCCATGCCCAACGACGCCAACGCGCGCATGCTGTCGGGCGCGCTGGAAGGCTCGAACGTGAACCCGGTCGAATGCATGGTCGGGATGATCGCTGCATCGCGCCAGTTCGAGCAGCAGATGAAGCTGCTGCAGACCGCCCAAACCAACGACAAGACCGCCAGCCAGCTGCTGAGCATGAACGGCTGATGCCGCTGCCACCCCCAGCACGCACCCGCCATAAGGAAGCACCATGATCAACTCCCTCTGGATCGCCAAGACCGGCATGTCTGCCCAGCAGACCCAGCTCGACGTCATCTCGCACAACCTGGCCAACGTCTCCACCACGGGCTACAAGCGCAACAACGCGGTGTTCGAAGACCTGATCTACCAGAACCTGCGCCAGGTGGGTGCCAACACCACCGAACAAAACCAGCTGCCCACCGGCCTGCACCTGGGCCTGGGCGTGCGCACGGTGGCCACCAGCCGCAACTTCATGCAGGGCAGCCTGCAGGAGTCCAAGAACAACCTGGATGTCGCCATCAACGGCAACGGCTTCTTTGAAGTGACCATGCCCGATGGCACCGTGGGCTACACCCGCGACGGCTCCTTCCAGGTCGATGCCCAGGGCCGCATGGTCACGTCCAGCGGACTTCCCGTGGTCAATGGCATCACCATTCCGGCCAACGCCACCAGCGTCAGCATCAGTGCCGAAGGCGCCGTGGCAGTCACCGTGCCGGGCAACACACAGCCGCAGACCGTGGGCAACCTGGCCATGGCCAGCTTCATCAACCCGGCCGGCCTGGAGCCCATCGGGCAGAACCTGTTCAAGGAATCCGCTGCGTCCGGCCAGCCCCAGCAAGGCACCCCCGGCACGAACGGCCTGGGCATCATCAAGCAAGGGTTTCTGGAAGCCTCCAACGTCAACGTGGTGGAAGAGCTGGTCACCATGATCCAGACCCAACGCGCCTACGAGATGAATTCCAAGGCCATCCAGACCTCGGACCAGATGCTGGCCAAGCTGGCCCAGCTGTGACCTCCCTTGTGACCTCTCTTTCGCCCGCGCTTTCGCCCAGGACCTCCGCCATGCGCACTTTCACACGCTCCCTTCGCCTGCTGCAGGCACTTGGCTCGCTACGCGCGGGCGTTCCCGCCCTGGGCGCAGCGCTGCTGTGCGCTGGTTGTGCCACCCTGTCGCCACCCCCTCCGGTGGACATC
>NZ_QAIM01000266.1:0-1122 GCF_003061035.1 Acidovorax sp. HMWF018 | reverse complement strand
GCACTGAGCGCTCTTCAGGGCGCCGCTTGCGCAGCGCCCTTCCAACGATTCCAACCATTACGACAGGAGACAAACCATGACCCGTTCCATTCACTCCACCACGCGCCGCACGGCGCTGGCCACGGCTACGCTGGCGCTCGCGTCCAGCGCCTTCTGGGCCGCCGGCACCGCCTATGCGGCCTATCCCGACAAGCCCATCACGCTGGTCGTGCCCACCGCCGCCGGGGGTGGCAACGACGGCATGGCGCGTGTGGTGGCCATCAAGCTCTCCACCCTGCTGGGCCAGCAGGTCATCGTGGAGAACAAGGCCGGGGCCAATGGCGCCATTGCGGCCGAATACGTGGCCCGTGCGGCACCCGACGGGCACACCATCTTGTTCGGCTACATCGGCACCCACGGCATGAGCCCCGCACTGCAGAAGCTGCGCTACGACCCCATCACGCAGTTCGAGCCCATCGGTATGGTGAGCTACTCGCCCACGCTGATGGTGGTGAATCCCAAGGTGCCGGCCAAGACGGTGAGCGAACTGGTGGCGCTGAGCAAGGCCAAGCCCCACGACTTCAACTACGCATCGGCCGGCAACGGCACGGCCCCACACTTCTCGGCGGAAATCTTCAAGCTCGAAAGTGGCGCCCAGATGGCCCATGTGCCCTACCGGGGCGCAGCCCCCGCCATGAACGACACCATGGCCGGTCAGACGCAGGTGATGTTTCCTAGCCTGTTCTCGGCCTACCCGCACGTGAAGGGCGGCAAGCTGCGCGCCCTGGCGCTGGCCGGGCCCAAGCGCTCGTCGCTTCTGCCCGATGTGCCCACGCTGGAGGAGGCTGGCATCAAGGGTGTGGAGATCACCCAGTGGTACGCCTTGTTCGCACCCGGCAAGACGCCTCGCCCGGTGATCGACCTGCTCAACAAGACCTTGAACACCGCACTGGCCGACAAGGACGTGGTGCGCCGCATCGAGGAACAAGGCGCAGTGGTGGACACCAGCACGCCCGAGCAACTGGCCCTGACGGTGAAGCAGGAACTCGCCAAGTGGAAGGGTGTGGTGGTCAAGGCCCAGCTCACACCCGATTGAACCGCTGCGAAGACGGCTTGGGGAGGCAGACCGGCGCCACCGCCCCT
>NZ_QAIM01000265.1:29511-58952 GCF_003061035.1 Acidovorax sp. HMWF018 | reverse complement strand
GTGGTGGGTTCGGTAGCGCCGGGGTTTTTCAGCCAAATCAGCCTGAAGCGCTTGATAAATAAGCGCTACCAGCTATCAGAAGCAGAGCATTCTCAGGGCCGTGCGTGGCATTTGCAGGCATCGCCCACCGACACCACGGATGCCCTCAACACCCTGGCCGCCGCGCTGCGCGATGCCAGCCTGTGCGGCCCCTGGCGTGATGAGCAGTTGGCGGTCACCAACCCGGCGGGCGAGGTCATCGGCACCGTGGAGCGCGGGGCGGTACGTGTGCTGGGCGTGGCCACCCGCGCCGTGCACCTGGTGGGCCTGGCGCCCGACGGGCGCATGTGGGTGCAAAAGCGCTCCCTGACCAAGCCCAACAACCCCGGACTGTGGGACACGCTGATGGGGGGCATGGTCTCCGCTGCCGACTCTCTGTCGCAGGCCCTGGCCCGCGAAACCTGGGAAGAGGCCGGTTTGCGGGTGGAGGCATTGGCCGACGTGGCGCACGGGGGCCAGGTGCTGTTCAGCCGCCCCAGCCGCGAGGGCGGGGGCGCGGGCTTCATGGTCGAGCGCATCGACTGGTTTCGCGCCCAGGTGCCTCAGGGCATGGAGCCCGACAACCAGGACGGCGAGGTCGAGCGTTTTGACCTGCTGCCTCTGGACGCGGTGCGCGAGCGGGTGGCCCAGGGGGCGTTCACGCTGGAAGCCGGGCTGGTGATTGCGGGGTTTCTGGGGGTGTAGTTGCCGGTGCGGCCTGTGCGTGCCCGCTCCCGCTGCTACCGGAGCAGGCTGGCAGGCAGCCCAGGCCCTGCAAGGTGGCCTGCACCGCCTCGTCCAGCGGGGTGTGTGGCTCCTCGCCCAGCACCGCCCGCAGCCGGTCGTTGGCCATGCGCACCGGCTGCTGCCACAGGTAGCGCATCTCGCGCATTTCACGCAAGGTGGTCACGAACGGCGAGACCAGCGTGACCAGCCACCACGGAAAAGCCTGTACGCGCGGCGCCTGGCTGCCCCGCGCCACCACCACACGGCCAATGGCAGCCGCCATCTGCGTGCCGTCGGCATCCCAATGCCCAGCCAGGTGAAAACGGGCAAACGCGGGCAGCTCGGCGCGCCGCTCCAGCAGCAGCACCATGGCGCGCGCCACGTCGGGCAAGTACGACCACTGGTGCCCGACGCCGGGCGCGCCTGGCTGCTTTACCGTGGCCACCGGTCGGCCCGGCTGGATGAGGCCCTGCGCAAACCAGCTGTTGCCCGCCTGCGGGCCAAAGAAGTCGCCCGCGCGCACGATGATCACTCGGCATGCTGCCTCCAGCGGGTGCGGCACGGTGGCTTGCTGCAGACGGCGCTCCAGCTCCACCCGCAGGGCACCTTTGCGCGTGCGGGGGTGTTGGGGGGCGTCTTCGTGCAGCACCGGGAAGGCCTCAGGCCCGTAGTTGTAGACGGTGCCTGGCAGCACCACCGTGGCCCCGTGCGCCCGGGCCGCTGCAATCGTGTTGTCGATCATCGGCAGCACCAGCTCGCTCCAGCGCCGGTAGCCGGGCGGGTTGACCGCGTGCACGATCACCTGGCAGCCTGTGGCGGCGGCCATCACGTCGGCGAGGGTCATCGCGTCGCCCCGCATCCAGGTGAACCCGTCGCGCTGTTCTCTGGCCTGCGCAGCGTTGCGGTGCAGTGCCACCACCTCCCACCCCCGGTCACGCAGCTGGCGCGCCACCTCGCCGCCAATGCCGCCGGTGGCGCCCAGAACCAGTACCTTGGGGCGGCTGCCCGTGGGGTTGTTGCTCATCTCGATACTCCTTCAAAACCTGTAGATGGAGGCAGTGTCTGCGCCAGGGCGATCCAATGGAATTGCTGAAAATGAGTGCTTGGCTATACATTTATGTATGGACCAACCGGATCGCCATGACATTGGCTGGGAGCTGTACCGTTCGTATCTCGGCGTGCTGCGAGAGGGCTCCTTGTCAGGCGCCGCGCGTGCGCTGGGGGTGACACAGCCCACCGTGGGCCGCCACATTGCCGCGCTGGAGCAGGCCCTGGGGCTGGTGCTCTTCACGCGCTCTCAGCAGGGCCTGCTGCCGACCGAGGCCGCGTTGGCCCTGCGCAGCTACGCCGAAGCCATGGGCCACTCTGCGGCGGCGCTGGTGCGCGCGGCTGACAGCCAGGGCGACGGCGTGCGCGGCACGGTGCGTGTGAGCGCCAGCGAGGTGATGGGGGTCGAGGTGTTGCCGCCCCTCCTCGCGCAGTTGCAGGCCGAGCATCCCGCGTTGACGGTGGAGCTGGTGCTGAGCAACCGCGTGCACGACCTGCTGCAGCGCGAGGCCGACATCGCCATCCGCATGACCGAACCCCGGCAGGACGCGCTCATCGCCCGCCGCGTGGGCACCATCCCGTTGGGCCTGTATGCCCATCCGCGCTACATCGCCGCCCAGGGCATGCCCGCCACCCTGGCCGAACTGGCGCAGCACCGCCTGATCGGTTTTGATGCAGAAACCCCTTTTTTGCGTGCGGCCCAAAAGGCCCTGCCTGTGTGGCGGCGAGATCGGTTTGCCGTGCGCAGCGACAGCGATGTGGCGCAGCTGGCCTTTATCCGCGCAGGCGCCGGCATCGGCATTTGTCAGGAAGCGCTGGCCCGGCGCAGTGCCCCCGCACTCGTGCGGGTGCTGCCGCAGCAGCTTCAATACGGGCTGGAGACCTGGGTGGTGATGCACGAGGACCTGCGCGCCAGTCCGCGCTGCAGGCGCACGTTTGATGCGCTGGTGGTGGGGCTGGAGCAGTACCTTGTCGAGGGACCAGGCAGCGACGAATCGGGCGACTAGTCCGCTGAATCGGATGGGCATGGAAGGCTGCGATTTATCAAGCAGCTGAAGATGCCCATGCAGATACGTTGGAAGTTTTTTCAACGGCCTTTGTTGCTAAGAACCTGCGTGCCATTGCGCTGCACCGCCACCGCCTTCACCAGATCCCAGGCCGCCTGCGCCATGGGCGAGAGCGCGCGGTGCCTCCGGTGTACCAGCATGATCTCGCGGTCCACGCGCGGCACCAGGGGGCGCACCGCCAGCCGTGCCAGGCCTTCGGGCGGAAGCGCCAGGGTGGGGATCACCGAGATGCCCAGGCCTGCGTCCAGCATGCGGAAGATGGTGGTGGGGTGGCCCACCTCCTGAGCCACTGTGCACGTCACGCCGTGCTCGGCCAGGGCGCGGTCGATCAGGCGGCGGCTGCCGGATTCGTGATCCAGCAGCACCAGCGCTTCGCCCTGCAGGTCGGTCCAGCGCACCTGGCGTTTGCCCGCCAGCCGGTGGTCGGGCGGGCAGGCCAGGCAAAAGGGTTCGGTGAGGATGGTCTCGCAGTGCAGCGCCTCGCGCTCGCTGGGGTCGATGACCACGCCAAAGTCCACCTCGCCCGACAGCACGCTGGCCAGCACCGCGCTCTGGATGCGGTCCAGCAGCACCAGCTCCAGCCCCGGCAGGGTGCGCTGGCAGTCGGCGATGCAGTCGGGCATGAGGTTGGCCGACAGCGTGGGGCTGCTGGCCACACGCACGCGGCCGCGCCGCTCGGTGGCCAGTTCCCGCACGTCCAGCAGCGTGTTCTCCAGCTCCTCCAGCACGCGCGGCAGGCGGGCCGACAGGCGCTGGCCCGCATCGGTCAGCGTCACTTCGCGCGTGGTGCGGTTGAGCAGCTTCAGGCCCAGCTGGGCTTCCAGCTCGGTGATGCAGCGGCTCACGGCCGGTTGGGTCAGGCCCACCGCATCGCCGGTGCGGCTGAAGTTGCGGGTGGCGGCCACCGACTGAAACACGTGCAGCTGGCGCAGGGTGATATTCATGCGCTCAAATCATAAATCCATCAGAGAAATCCATTTCTCTTTGGAATCAGGCTGCGGTCCAATGCGTGTCTTTGGGGTTTGTGTGCCCCATGTCCTTTTGCATTTTTTGCGCTGCCGCTGCGCTGTCACCCATGGCCCGTTCCCGTTTTCTCCCCGACAACTTCACCCTGGCACTGCTGGGCACCGTCACCCTCGCCAGCGTGTTGCCCGCATCGGGCGTGGCGGCCCAGGCGCTGGAGGGGATCACCGTGGCTGCGGTGGCGCTGCTGTTCTTCTTGCACGGGGCCAAGCTCTCGCGGGATGCCATCGTGGCGGGGCTCTCGCACTGGCGGCTGCACCTGGTGGTGGTGGGCACCACGTTTGTGCTGTTCCCGCTGCTGGGCTGGGCGCTGCGGCCGGTGCTGCTGCCGCTGGTCACGCCTGGGCTTTACACCGGCATCCTGTACCTGTGCGTGCTGCCAGCCACGGTGCAGTCGGCCATTGCGTTCACGGCCATGGCGCGCGGCAACATGCCGGCGGCCATCTGCAGCGCGTCGGCATCGACCCTGCTGGGCATTGCGATCACACCGCTGCTGGTGGGCCTGTTGCTGCCCGAGGCGCAGCAGCGGGCAGGCACTGCGCAGCATGACACGCTGGCCAACATCGGCCGCATCACCTTGCAGCTGCTGGTGCCCTTTGTGGCGGGCCACCTGCTGCGTCCGTGGATTGGCGGTTTTGTGCAGCGCCGTGCGGCAGCGCTCAAGCTGGTGGACCAGGGCTCCATCCTGCTGGTGGTGTTCACCGCCTTCAGCGCAGCGGTGGTCGAGGGGCTGTGGCGGCAGTTGCCAGCGTCTGCACTGCTGGGCCTGGTGGTGGTGTGCGCCGTGCTGCTGACCCTGGCGCTGGTGACCACCACCTGGGTTGCGCGGCGCATGGGGTTCTCCAAGGAGGACGAAATCACCCTGGTGTTCTGCGGCTCCAAGAAGAGCCTGGCCAGCGGTGTGCCCATGGCCAAGGTGCTGTTTGCGTCGCACGCGGTGGGCGCCATCGTGCTGCCCATCATGGTGTTCCACCAGATGCAGCTGATGGTGTGTGCGGTGCTGGCGCAGCGCTATGCGCGGCGCAGTGCGTAGACGCTAGTTTGCTATCTTTTATGTAGCTGAAAGCGCGTAGGGAATATGCGCCTGCAGCCCAAAAGGCTTCAACTTTGTTCGTTGAGCGTGCGCAGGCGGCTGGGCGCCAGGGCGCCGGCCGATTCCAGAATGGGGTAGGCCACCGAGCACAGCAGCGAGTTGATGCGCTTGAGCTCGCTGATCAGGTCGATGTGCAGTGAACTGGTCTCGATGCTCTGCACGGTGTTGTCTGACAGGCGTGCCAGGTGGGTGGCCGAATAGGCATGTTCCAGGTCGCGAAAGCGCGCTTTTTCTTCGAGCAGCTTTTGTGCGTCGCGCACGCTGCCGTTCAAGAACACGCTCATGGCCAGCCGCAGGTTGTCGATCAGGCGGGCGTGCAGCTCGTTGATCTCTTCCATGCCCGCCTCGGAGAACTGGCGGCCCTTCTTGATCTTCTTGTCCTCGATGTCGATCAGCACCCGTTCGATGATGTCGCCGATCTGCTCCATGTTGATGGTGAAGCTGATGATGTCGGCCCAGCGGCGGCCCTCGCGTTCGTCCAGGGCCTCGCGCGAGATCTTGGTCATGTAGTACTTGATGGCCGAATACAGGCCGTCCACCTCGTCGTCGAGCTTGCGCAGGTCTTCCGCCAACTGCAGGTCGTCCGTGCGGATCACCTTGTGCAGGCCCAGCAGCATTGATTCGACCACGTCGGCCTGGTGCAGGGCTTCGCGCGCCGCGCATGAGATGGCGAGCGATGGCGTGGCCAGGGCGGAGGGGTCCAGATGCTGGGGACGGGTGCCTGCGGCCGCCTGCGCCTTTTCCACCGGCAGCAGGCGCTGCACGGCCCGCGCCACCGTACCTGTCAGGCCAATGCAGACGATGCCCACCACGATATTGAAGGCCAGGTGGAACAGCACCACCAGGGCGGCGGTTTCGGGCACGTAGGGCCGCACATGCTGAAGCCACAAGCCGGTGAGCGGCGTCATGATGAGCACGCCAATGATCTTGAAGAACAGATTGCCCAGTGGCACCTGGCGTGTCTGCACGTTGGACTTCATGGTGGTCAACACCGCCAGCACACCGCTGCCCAGGTTGGCGCCCAGCACCAGACCCAGCGCCACGTCTGCCGGAATACCGCCCGAGCCCGCCAGCGCCGCTGTGAGCAGCACAGTGGCGAGGCTGGAGTACGCCACGATGGCCAGAATGGCGCCGGTAAAAATCTCCAGCAGCAGATCGCTGGTGAGCGCGCCCAGCAGCGTGCGCACGGTGGGCGACTGGGTGAGCACCGTGGTCGATTCGGTGATGAGGCGCAACGCCAGCAGCATCAGCCCCAGGCCGATCAGCACCCGGCCCACGCGGCCCACGGCGGTGTCCTTGCGCGAGATGAACAGCACCACGCCCACAAAGATGAACAGGGGCGACAGCCACGACAGGTCCATGGAGAACACCACGGCCATCACGCTGGTGCCCACGTCGGCGCCCAGCATCACGGCCAGCGCCGCAGGCAGGCCCACCAGGCCCTGGCCCACAAAGGACGACACGATGAGCGCGGTGGCCGTGCTGGACTGCACCACCGCCGTCACGCCAATGCCGGAGAGCACAGCGGTGAAGCGGCTGCTGACGCTGTGCGCAATCAGCTGGCGCAGGTTGGCGCCGAATACGCGCAGGATGCCGGTGCGCACCAGGTGGGTGCCCCAGATCAGCAGCGCCACGGCTGCCAGGAGATTGAGGAGATGCTTCATGAAAACCGTTGTTTCTTCTTCTTGTGATGGGCGCAAACCCTGCGATGACCAGACCCAGGGGCCAATGCAAGAACCGCGCACACCGGGCTGTCATAAAACTGACACATAAGCATACTCCTGATTCCATAGCGCTGGAGCAGATGCCCATGTCGGCGCTGGGTGCGTTGCTGCGCACAAACAGCACGGCCCGCATGCAGCGGGCCGTTCAGGGGGAACAAAGCCAGCGTGGCCTCAACGCTCGCGCCGCACCCGCAGCAGCTCGTCCAGGATCAGGCAGGCCGCACCCACCGTGATGGCCGAGTCCGCCAGGTTGAACGACGGGAAGTACCAGCCCGCGTAGTGGAACTGCAAGAAGTCCACCACATAGCCGTGCATGAGCCGGTCCACCACGTTGCCCACTGCGCCACCCAGAATGCTGGACAGCGCAAAGCTGAACAGCTTCTGGCCCGGGTGCGCGCGCAGCTGCCACACGATGAAGATCGTGGCCGCCACGCCGATGCCGGTGAACAGCCAGCGCTGCCAGCCGCCCGCGTCCGACAAGAACGAGAACGCTGCGCCTGTGTTGTGCGCGCGCACGATGTTGAAGAAGCTGGTGATGAACGTGGAGTCGCCCAGCTGGTAGTGGTTGAGGATCAGCGTCTTGGTGATCTGGTCGGCGCCCATCAGCAACACCGCCCATGCCAGCCATGGCCACATGCCCGCGCCGGTGCGTCCGGCCTGTGCTGTGCGCGCCATCACGCGTGCGCCCGGCTTTCGCCGTCGCCGTGGAGGTTGCTGGTGCAGCGGCCGCAGATGGTGGGATGGGCGGCATCGCTGCCCACATCACTGCGGTAGTGCCAGCAGCGCTCGCACTTCGCGTCGGAGCTGGGCTTGACGCTGATCTGCAAAGCGCTACCAGCTACTAATTCAATAGCGGAGGTGATGAAGACGAACTTGAGGTCATCGCCCAGGCTGGCCAGCAGTGCGTGGTCCTCCGGCGCAGCCGTGAGGGTGACGGTGGCCTGCAGCGACGAGCCGACCTGACCGGCGGCGCGCAGCGCTTCGATCTCCTTGTTGACTGCATCGCGGATCTCGCGGATGCGCGCCCACTTGGCCAACAGGCCTTCGTCGGCACCGGCACCCACGCCCGCCACGTTGCCATAGGTCTCCAGGAAGATGGAGTCGGAGTTGCCAAACACCTTCCACGCCTCTTCGGCCGTGAACGACAGGAACGGCGCCATCCAGCGCAGCATGGCGTGCGTGATGTTGTAGAGCGCGGTCTGGGCACTGCGGCGGGCCAGGCTCTTGGGCGCCGTGGTGTACAGGCGGTCCTTGAGCACGTCGAGGTAAAAGCCGCCCAGGTCTTCCGAGCAGTACAGCTGCAGCTTGGCCACCACGGGGTGGAATTCGTAGACCTTGTAGTGCGCCAGCACCTCGGCCTGGAACTCGGATGCGCGGGTGAGGGCGTAACGGTCGATCTCCAGCATCTGGTCGAACGGCACGGCATCCTTGGCCTGGTCGAAATCGCTCACGTTGGCCAGCAGGAAGCGCAGTGTGTTGCGGATGCGGCGGTAGGCGTCCACCACGCGGGCCAGGATCTTCTCGTCGCCCGCGATGTCGCCGGAGTAGTCGCTGGCGGCCACCCACAGACGGATGATCTCGGCGCCCAGCTTCTTGTTGATTTCCTGCGGGTCGATGCCGTTGCCCAGCGACTTGCTCATCTTGCGGCCCTGGCTGTCCACGGTGAAGCCATGGGTCAGCAGGCCGCGATAGGGCGCGCGGCCTTCCAGCGCGGAGGCCAGCAGCAGCGAGCTATGGAACCAGCCGCGGTGCTGGTCATGGCCTTCGAGGTACAGGTCGGCCTCAGGGCCGGTGTCGTGGTGCACCTCGGGGTGCGTGCCGCGCAGCACATGGCTGAAGGTGGAGCCGGAGTCAAACCACACCTCCAGGATGTCGGTGCTCTTGGTGTAGTGCGGCGCGTCTTCGGCGCCCAGGATTTCCTCGGTCGTCACGCGGCTCCAGGCCTCGATGCCGCCCTTTTCAACGATGTCAGCCGCCTGGTCCATGATTTCCATGGTGCGCGGGTGCAGCTCGCCCGAATCCTTGTGCAGGAAGAACGGGATGGGAACGCCCCAGCTGCGCTGGCGCGAGATGCACCAGTCGGGCCGCCCGGCGATCATGTCGTGCAGGCGGGCCTTGCCGTTCTCGGGGTAGAAACTGGTGTGCTCGATGGCATCCAGCGCGATCTGGCGCAGCGTCTTGGCGGGCTTCATGCCGGGCTGGGTGAACACGCCTTCGCCCTCGTCCATGCGCACGAACCACTGTGCGGCGGCGCGGTAGATCACCGGCGTCTTGTGGCGCCAGCAGTGCGGGTAGCTGTGTGTGATGTCCTTGGTGGTCATCAGGCGGCCTGCGTTGCGCAAGGCTTCGATGATCACGGGCACGGCCTTCCAGATGTGCTGGCCGCCAAACAGCGGGAAGTCGGCCGCGTAGGTGCCGTTGCCCTGCACGGGGTTCAGGATGTCGTCGAGCGCCATGCCATGCGCGCGGCAGGAGTTGAAGTCTTCCAGACCGTAGGCGGGCGAGGAGTGCACGATACCCGTGCCGTCGTCGGCCGTGGCGTAGTCGGCCAGGTACACGGGCGACAGGCGCTTGTAACCCTGGGTTCCGTCCTCGCTGGCCACGTCGTACAGCGGGTGTTCGAATTCCAGGCCGCCCAGGTTCTTGCCCAGGGTGGAGGCCAGCACGCTGCCGGTGAGGCCATAGCGCTCCAGGCACGAGGCCACCAGCGGCTCGGCCACGAGCAGGATGCGCTCGCCCGTGTCCACCAGCGCGTAGCTGATCTCGGGGTTGAGGTTCAGCGCCTGGTTGGCAGGGATGGTCCAGGCAGTGGTGGTCCAGATGACCACAAACGCATCCTTGACCAATGCGGGCAGGCCAAAGGCGGCTGCCAGCTTGGCGGGGTCGTGCGACTTGAAGGCCACGTCCAGCGTGGTGCTCTTCTTGTCCTGGTATTCGATCTCGAACTCGGCCAGCGAAGAGCCGCAGTCAAAACACCAGTACACGGGCTTGAGGCCCCGGTACACAAAGCCGCGCTCCATCACGCGCTTGAAGGCGCGGATCTCGCCCGCTTCGTTCGCGGGGTTCATGGTCTTGTAGGGGTTGTCCCATTCGCCCAGCACGCCCAGGCGCTTGAAGTCCACCATCTGCTGCGCGATCTGCTCGGTGGCAAACGCGCGGCTCTTGGCCTGCATGTCATCGCGGCTCAGGTTGCGGCCGTGTTTCTTCTCGATGGCGTTCTCGATCGGCAGACCGTGGCAGTCCCAGCCAGGCACGTACAGCGCGTCAAAGCCTTCGAGCTGGCGCGCTTTGGTGATCATGTCCTTGAGGATCTTGTTGACCGCGTGGCCCATGTGGATCTGGCCGTTGGCGTAGGGCGGGCCGTCGTGCAGGATGAACTTGGGGGCTCCCCGGCGGGCGTCGCGCAGGCGCTTGTAGACGCCCTGGTCTTCCCAGTCCTTCACCCAGCCCGGCTCGCGCTTGGGCAGGTCGCCGCGCATGGGGAAGGGGGTGTCGGGCAGGTTCAGCGTGCTGCGGTAGTCCGTGGCGGTGGATGCGGGGGTACTGGCGTTGTCGGACATGAAGGAGCCTTAAAACGGGGCATTCCGGGGCAGGCCCGGAGCAATGCGGGGGAACAGGGGGCGAAACGCGGGAGGTGTAGTGCCTGCAGGGCAGGCGCTGCGCAGGCAGCCCCCTAAATTCGGTCGCGCGTGGTTTGGCGCCGGGTCTCGGTGTGGTTGGGAGCGGCGTGGGCCGATGCAAAGTAGACGCGCGCATCCGCACAGTCGTTCGCGATACCCGTCGTCAGGGCGTCCAGACTGTCGTACTTCAGTTCGTCGTGCAGTTTGTGCAGTAGTTCCACACGCACGATTTTACCGTACGCCCCTTCGGCACCCAGTTCGGCAGGCCAGTGCAGGCAATGTGTTTCCAGCAGCACGCGGCCGCCGTTCACGTCATTGGGGTCCAGGGAGGGGCGCACGCCCAGGTTGGCCACACCCGGCAAGGGCTCGCCAGCGAGACCATGCACCAGTACGGCAAAGATGCCGCTGGCGGCGGGTTTCCAGTGCGCAAACCGCAGGTTGAGGGTGCGAAAACCGTCGCCCGCGCCTTCCGCCGTGGCGCCCAGTTCGCGCCCCAGCTTGCGGCCATGCACCACATGGCCGCTGATGGTGTAGGGCCTCCCCAGCAGGCGTGCCGCAGCCTCCGTGTCGCCCGCCGCGAGGGCTTGGCGCACGGCGGAACTGGACACGCGCAGGCCGTGCACCTCGTAGCTGTTCATGCGCGCTACGTCGAAGCCCTTGGCTTGCCCGGCCGCGTCCAGCATGGCGTAGTCGCCCGCTCGCTGGCGGCCAAAGCGGAAATCGTCGCCCACCAGCACGTACCGGGCCCCCAGGCCACGCACCAGCACCTCGTCGATGAAAGCGTCGGGCGACTGGGCGGCCAGCCGCGCGTCAAACGGCAGCACTACGGTCTGCTGCACACCGCAGCGGGCCAGTTCGGTGAGCTTGTCGCGCAGGGTGCCGATGCGTGCGGGTGCCAGCTCGGGCTTTTGGTGGGCGCCCGCGAAGTAGTCGCGGGGGTGGGGCTCGAACGTCAGCACGCAGCTTTCCACGCCCCTGTGTGCAGCCTCGCTGTTCAGCAAGGCCAGCATGGCCTGGTGGCCCCGGTGCACACCATCGAAATTGCCAATGGTCAGCGCACAGGCATTGGCAATGCCAGGGTGGTGGAATCCGCGAAAGATCTTCATCGGTTTGTTATCTTTTTGATAGCGGTCTGTGCAAGCGCAATAAGCGCAGGACGCCAATTTGTCATGAAAACGGAGTATATTGTGACCCACGGCTGGCCCCGCGCAGGGCTGCCCGCGAGACATCTGCGTTCCGATCCTTGTGTACTTTGTGTTCCAGGAGGCGTGTTTTGAAGGTCTTGAAGCTGTCAGCCCAAGGGCTGCCCCAATCGTGGATTTCGCTGGAGCAGGCGGTCATTCATTACGCCGCCGGGGAAGTGCGCTGGGAGTCTGGTGCCCAGATTGCCCGGTTCCGGGGCGGGCACAACGCCATCTCGGGTGAGCAATCGGTGATCGCCATCAACAGCATCATCGGCACCAAGGGCGTGCCCAGCATCAATCCGTTCGAGCTCAAGCCCAGCCTGACCAACAGCAAGCTCTTTGCCCGCGACCGCAATGTGTGTGCCTACTGCGGCGGGCACTTTCACGAAGAAGACCTGACGCGCGAACACATCGTGCCCTTCGCCCGCAACGGCCAGGACCACTGGATGAACGTGGTCACGGCCTGCCGCCCCTGCAACCACCGCAAGGGCCCGCGCACCCCGGAGCAGGCGCACATGCCGCTGCTGTACGCGCCCTATGTGCCGAGCCTGTGGGAGGACTTCATTCTGCGCAATCGGCGCATCCTGGCCGATCAGATGGAATTCCTCATGGCCCATGTGCCCAAGTCGTCGCGCCTGCTCGCTTGAGATGAGAAGCCTTGCTCCAGCGCAAACGATGCGCTGGTGGCGCTAAGCGTCAGGCTTGTTTGTAGGCTGTTACGACAAACCCGGGAACCGGTTGGCGATTTTCTTCGCGCAAAACGGTGTCCTGGATCTCCACAGTCGCAAAGCCGGTGGACTGGCAAAGAGACTCCACGTGGCTTCGCTTGTGTGCATACCGGCCCGTCGGCTGCAGGACCAAATCAGGTCCCTGTTCAGGAGCTGTTTCAAACGAGAAGACCATCATGCCGCCTGGCGTCAGGACACGGTGCGCGTTGGGGATCGATTGCGTCACGTCGCCCGCATAGATAAAAACGTCCAACGCTGTAATCACCTGATAGAGCGCATCGGGCGTTTCGCGCAGGGCGTCATGCAAATTCACCGTATGGAAGCGGTCGTAGACGTTGTGCCGCGCGGCTTGCTCAATCATTTTCATCGATGGGTCTACGCCCACCAGTGCGCCGTCCAGGCGGCCCAAGCACACCCCCAGCAGCCCCGTTCCACAGCCAAGATCCAGGACATTGATTTTTTTGTCAGGATGTTGCGCCAGGATCTTGTCGCCGACTTGTTTGGGCAACTGGTACTTGAGACCACGCACAACGTGCAAATCGTAAAACTCAGCCATATTGTCAAAGATAGAACGCGTTAGTTCAGGGGGCTGTTCCCCTGGCGTTGCACCGTTTGCAAGCTGTCCGTAGTACTGGTACACCGCGTCGTCCGGTGCCAAGCTCAGCAAAGCCGTTGTATTTTCCTTGGCGTCGGTTGGCTTCCCGGCTGCGATACACGCCTGGACACGGCCGACCAGCGACTGCGAATCCTGCGGTTGTTCCTGCACCAGGCTGTCCCATATCGCAAGGGACTCCTCGTGCTTGCCTTGTTCACTCAGGTCGCGTGCCAGCAGGCGCCGTAGCGCGATATCGCCGGGCACCAGCTCAAGGCCTCGTTGCAAGTGGCGGACAGCCATCTCCAGATGACCGGCACGATGCGCGATATCGATCACACCTGCTAGCACCTGCAGGTTTTTGGGTTCAAGTGCGGCTACTTTTTCGGCGGTTTCTATCGCTTCTGGAAATTGATTCTGGCGCGCCAGCAGCAATGCCAGTTCCAGCAGTCCCGGCCCCCAGTCAGGCGCCAGGGACACTGACTTGCGCAGCGCATCAAATGCGCCTTGAACGTTGCCCGCCTTTTCAGCCAGCAGACCGCCGAGCATGAAAACCCGAGGATCTTGAGGCCATTGTGCGTTGGCCTTGTTGAGTGTGAGCGCGGCGTTCTTGAGATCGCCTTGTGCAATCTGCTCGCGGGCCTGGGTCAGGTGCTGAAGGTTGGGGTCGGTCGCTGTGGCGCTCATGGGTGCTGGAACTTTGAAAATAGACCGCAGGGCGGTCTGCCGGACGTGGAAGGGTCGGCGTCAACAAGAAATGCGAGGGGTGATTATCCAGGATTCAGCCGGTGAAGCTTTCTGGCTGCTTGGTGAAGGTGAACCTTATCTCCCGCTTGGACTGATGCGCTGCGAGGCCAGTGTCAACGTGAAGCAAGCGCCCAAGCCCTCGCTGGATTGAACGGTGATGTCGCCCCCGTGCAAGCGTGCAATGCGGCGAGCAACCCATAGTCCAAGGCCAAACCCCTTGCTTTGGTCCGTGCGGTCGCCTCGCTCAAACTGTTCAAAGATGCGGTTCATCACGTCCAGCGACATTCCCGAGCCTTCGTCGGCCACAGAGATTTCAAGCAGCCCTGTCTCACCTTTTTGCGCCGCAATGAATATTTCTCCAGCGGTCGCATACTTCACGGCGTTGTCCACCAAGTTGGACAGGGCAATGTGCACCAGGGTTGCGTCGCAGACCCATTCCAGGGGCGCAGAGTCGGTAAAAAGCTGCAAGCGGTGGCGAGGCGACCAGTGCACCAGTTGAGCGGCGTGGTGAAGCAAGTCGATGACTTTGACCGGAGAGGCCTGCAGCGCGAGGCCGCTGTGGTCGAGTCGCTCATTGATCAGGCAGCTGTCGACCAATGCGGCCAGGCGCCTGCTGGCCCTGCGTATTTGCACGGCCCGATCGACCTGGGGCTGCAGCTCGGCGGAGGGAAAGCTCTGCTGCTCTGCCGCAGCGCTATCGATCACCGTCAATGGGGTTCGGAACTCATGGCTGATCATGTGGAAGAACTGCCGTTGTTCATCTCGCAAGGCGCGCTCGCTTTCAAGCGATGTTGCAAGCGCGACTTGGGCCGCAGATAGCTCCGTAGTCCGCTGCAGGATGCGTTCCTCCAGCGACTGCTCGGACAGCGCCAGCCGTTCTATGGCCTGGTCCTTGGCACGCTGGGCTTTTCGATACCGGGTCACCATCCCCACGAACACCGCACTGGCCAGCAGGGCGGTGAACACGATGGCCTCAAGTTGCCAGATCAATGTCGCATCGACGTTCCATTGAATCTGACCCGTCATGAGAATGGCGATCGGCACACCGCACACGCAGTGCAGACCGTATGCCAGGAGCAAAAGCACATGCGGACCGAGGCGGTCTCGCCGCTGTAAGGCCAGCCAGCACAGTGATATTCCTACGATGTCGCTGGCCAGCAGAGAGATCAGATTGACCCACGCCACATCAGGGTAGAAACCCAAAGGCCCACTGAATGCTCCCAGCACATTCACAGCGATGAGGAATGTCAGAAATCTGTCGGTCCACCGGTAGGGCGTATTGCGTGTCAGTTGCTCCTTGATCTGCCACGCCAGCGCTGCGGGTAGCAGAAAGGCTCCTATGCTCACCGCGTTGCTGTCCCAGAAGCTGAAGTCCGGTGGGGTCCAGAGACTTGAGTAGCCCCGCACGTTGAACACGTGAATGGCGCTGGCAGTCACCAAGACCGCGAGCGAGAAGAGCGCACGCGTCCGGAAAATGATGGTGGCAGCCCAGATGCCGACCAAAAGAGCGGACATGGCGCCGAAATAAAGCCCCATGAGCCGTTCAGCGGATGCTAGGGTGGTTGCAAGGGCATGGGTGTCAAGAATGTCCGCTTGGAACTGCGTCGCGCTGGTTGTATGAATCCGGATGAGAGCTTCCCGGCCGGGTGTCAAACGAAACAGATGTTGCCTAACTCCAGGTTTGCGATCCGTGGGCACCAGATCCCCACTCTCCTGTATACGCCACGCACCATCGCTGCCCTTCTGGTACAGGGTCACAAAGTCGAGATAGGTCGGCTGTGCCAGCAGCCAGAGATCTCCCGGTTCATGTTCAGAGGGTAGGGCTGGCACCTTGAGGCGCAGCCATACTGTGTGACGCAGATACCCAGCGCTCAAAGGCGCTTGAAGGTTGGCTTTAGCTCCTTCTGCCGGAGTGGTGCTGATCGCCTCAGGTCCCAGGTTCCCGCTGGGATCATCCAGTCTGTCCATGGGGACATCCCAACCCAGCTGCCAACTGGTTGGCGTTTGTAGCGCTTGTGCTGGTGTGCATGCCAAACCCCATAGCAGAGCGAAGAGCCAAATCGCGGTCAAGGGGAGGTACGTTGTTCTGGAAGGCTTTCGGCGCATCGTTTCTGTGAGTGCTTGAGAGTTCTTGTGCATGGCTGGCGGCGTGATGCGCTGACACAATGTTACGCAACCCACTTCTTGATCTGCTCCCATATTTCTCATGTCTGCCGAACCGATCATTGCTGTTGTCGAAGACGACGAGGACATCCGCAGCAATGTGTGCCGATTCCTCGCGCGCTCTGGCTTTCAGTCTTGGGGCGCGGAGTCCGCAGAGGACTTCTACGTTCGTCTGCTGCAGTCGCGCGTGGATTTGGTGATCATCGACATCGGGTTGCCAGGAGAAGACGGACTCAGCTTGCTCACCCGGTTGGCTTCTCAGGGCGTCCCCACGGTACTCATGACTGCCCGTGCCGATCTCGACAGTCGGATCAGGGGTCTCGATGCCGGTGCATTGCAGTATTTTGTGAAGCCTGTGGACATGCAGGAACTCGTGGCTGGCATCCGTTCCCAGTTACGCAGCAAGCGCTTGCAAGGGGAGATCGACGCGTCGGTTGCTGTGCCCTGGCAACTCGACGCTGCGAACGCGGCCTTGCGCGCGCCCAATCAAATGTTGGTGCCTCTCACCACCCGTGAACTTGAACTCCTGACTTGTCTTTTCAAGACAAAGGGCGTGGTTGTCAGCAAGCAGATCTTGATGCAGGCCGTGGGTGGAAGAGGGTTGGAGGACGACTTCCACCGTATCGAGTCGGCGCTCAACCGGTTGCGCCGCAAAACCCTGGAAATCACTGGCACGCCCTTGCCGGTGCGTGCAGTGTTCGGCAAGGGGCTCGTCTTCGTGACATAGCCCTGCCCAAGGGCTTCGGCTGCTGTACTGGCGCAGCACCGCCCACCCATCCCATCAGATACCGAATCTCTTTCGATGGCTTGAATGCCAACGAGGGGAGAGGCTTGTCTGCACGCCAGTCGTTGGATGCGAATTTTTCGTGTGAGTCAGCCCGCAGCTATCCGTGGAGCTTTGCGGTTTACCAAGAGGGGAAAGTGTTGAAAACGATCGATAACTGGATGGCACTGCGGACCGTAGTTCTGCGCTGCCTGCGTGGAGTGTTCGCGCTCTTTATTGGGGCGCTGTGTTTTGCATCCACCGCACAGGCGGGGGTGGTTAACGGCAATTTCGAAAGTGGAGATTTCACGGGCTGGACGGTGACCAACTACCGCAACAACGGTATTGCTACATTCCCTCCCACCCAGAAAAGCCATCTGAATTTGCAGCCCCCGGTCACAGCCCCGGTGACGCAGGTGGTGAGTACGGCATCCGGTACGCCAGCGAGCGCGCCGGACGCACCAGGACAAGCCCTCGCCATCCCGTTTCAGGGCTCATACAGCGCACGGATCAACGCACGGGGCAACAACAACCGTGCCAGCGGAATCCAGCAGTCCGCCCAGATGTTGCTTGCCGATGTGGATCCTGTGGATGGCAAAGTGCACTTGCGCATGGCTGTCGCGCCGGTGATCCAGGACGGCGGCCACAGCCCTGAGCAGCAAGCCTATTTCTACGTCGAAGTGCGTAACGTCACCAAGGGCACGCGCCTGTTCTACACATTCAACTTTGCAGCGCAGCCGGGTGTGCCATGGCAGACCTTGGGCGGCTACCAGTACACCGGCTGGCAGGCGATTGACGTGGCTCCTGGGAACGGACTTTTGGATGTCGGTGATACCGTCGAAGTCGAGGTCATCGCCGCAGGTTGCAGCCAAGGCGGTCACTCGGGGGAGGTCTACGTAGATTCGATCGGCCCCTTCTTTGCCGGCCTCTTGGTCTCAGCCACTGGGCCCACGACCGCCCAGCCAAGCGACAACGTGGCCTACACCTACACCTACAGCAACAACAGCGGGGTGATGGTTTTCAACAGCAAAGTCAGTGCGCAAAGCCCGCAAGTGCGAAACGCTGCCAACACGGCCACCGTCGATGCGGTGTTCCAGTCGGTGGCAGCGCCTGCTGGCGCGACTTGTACGACACCGGCGGTGGGGTCGGCGGGCACAGTGACCGGCGACTTTGGCTCATTGGTGGATCCCCAGAGCGGAACTTTTGAGATCGTATGGGGTGTGCCCGCCGGTGCGAGCACCAGCAGTCCGACCAACTCGCTCAACCATGGCACCTACTCCATGTCAGCCACAGGGGCCAGTACGGTGCTGGGCCCGTTGGTGCAGACCCGCGTTGTCAGTGGTGCAACGTTGACAGACTTGACGGTCAGTGTGAGCGATGGTGTATCGGCCACCGCTGCGGGCAGCGCCTCCACTTACACCGTCGTTGTGAATAACAACGGTCCGGCTCACGTGATTGGAGCGGCATTGACGCAGCCGACTGTGTCTGGCCTCACAGTGGGCAACTGGACCTGCAGCGGCACAGCGGGCGGATCGTGTCAGGGTGGGGCGCCGTCGGCGGGTACTCTGCCTGGTGGCGGTGTGCTGCTGGACATTCCGGTCGGAGGGAGTGTCACGCTAACGTTCGGTGCGACCGTGACTGGGCCGACTTCGGCATCCACGGTCTTCAACATTGCGACCCCTGCGGGTGTCACCGACAACAACACTGCCAACAACACTGCTGGCGACACCAACTCGGTAGCAGCCACGCTGCACAACCTGAGCCTCACCAAGTCGGGTGCGGGCAGTGGCACGGTGGTCAGTGTGCCTGCCGGCATGAACTGCGGTGCCTCATGCACGCTCCCAGTAGCAGACGGTGGCCAGGCCATACTCACCGCCACTGCGGCATCGGGCAGCATTTTCACCGGCTGGTCGGGTGCATGTACGGGCACCGCCAACCCATGTACCGTGCCCGCCATGACTGCGGACGTCGCTGTAGTCTCCAATTTCGCGCTGTCCGCTACCGTCACGATGACGTCTGGAACCGGGGGAACTGTGGCTCCCGCTAGCTCGCGCACTGTGCCAGTGGGAGGGACTGTGACCTACACGCTCACCCCCAACGCAGGCAACGTCGCCAGCGCCAGTGGATCCTGCATTGGCGTGCTGACCGGCAACACCTACACCGTCAACCCAGTGACCGCCGATTGCAATGTGGCTTTCAGCTTTGCACCGCTGACCGTGACGGCAACTGCTGGGACGAATGGCACTGTCACCCCCCTGGGGGTGACCAATGTCGCAGCCCCCGGTAACACCGTGGTCTACACAGTAACGCCCGACCCTGGTTTTGTGGCACGCGTCGCTGCCGGTGGTAGCGCTTGCGGCGGCACCCTCGTCGGCACCACCTACACGACAAACCCTGTCAATGCGTCTTGTACGGTGGGCGTGACTTTTGTGGCGCTGGCCGTTCCAGCGTCCATTCCAACCTTGTCTGAATGGGGGCTGTTGATACTGTCAGCATTGATGGCTGCGCTCTTCATTTACTTCCATCGCCGACAGGCGCGTTGAACCTGTCAGAAGGGATGAATCCCGGGGTTGGCGTGTTCCGTCGTGCACAGCCAGCCCCTTTTTACTGGAGATTTCCGATGAGACAGATCGCGCATATCGCACGCTTGTCCTGCCTTGTTGGCCTGGGCGTGTGGATGGGTGTTGCAGTTACCAACTGCGCAAATGCGCAGCAGATGCCGGCGCGAAAGTCGGGGCTCTGGGAGGTCATCGTTCGCAGTGGCGGCAACCCGACAGCCAGCGAACAGAAGGTCCTGCAATGCACTGATCGCCAAGCGGAGCCAATCATGTTGCTTGCGATCGTGCCTGGTCAGGAACACTGCCACAACGTGACGGCGAAGAAAAATGCACTGGGCAGTGAGGTTCGCACCGTTTGCTACGTGCACGACAACCGCGTGGATGCCACGGTGCAGCTGTCTGGCGACCTTCAAACCGCCTACCGTGGCGTCTTTGAGGTCACTTATTCCAAACCTGTGCGTTTCGCTCCAGGGCGTACCGAGTTCGAGGGCCGCTGGTTGGGTGCATGTGGCGCAACGCAGCGGGCAGGGGACATGGTGCTGCCCAATGGAGCGACTGTGAACGTCGTGGAAGACCGCAAGCGCGCGGAAAGCCACGGACATGCAGGGCACTCGCACTGACGAGCCTGTGCCCTCAAATTAATGCGTCGCCTTGAAGCGGGCTACGGAATATCGGCCAACTACTGGCTGACTTCCAGCATGACGACGTGGCCTTGCGCGGCAGGCCATGTTTGCCCCACGACGCGCTCGCCATTGAATTCGGCGGCAATACTGCGCACGCCCCCCGCGGGCTTGACCTTGGCAGATGCGACGCCGGCACCAGCGGGCACGCCCGCAGGCACTGCACCATCCAGCAGCATCTTGTCGCGCGCCGGGTCCAGGTAGCCGCGCGGGCGGGTCAAGGTCACAACGCTCTCGGCGCCCTTGTCGGCATCGGCCATGCGTTCTGCGCGCAGATGGATGAGGTCACTACTGCGCGGAAAGCCGCTGCGGTAGATGTGGGTGGTGGCATATCCAGGCGCGGTGATTACGAACTCGATGGGTGCGCCGGGTGCAACCACCAACGGACCCCATTGGCCATCTGCACCCACTGTCTTTCGCAGCAGCGGGTTGCCCGTGCGAGCACCAGTGGCGGAGTCAGTGGCGTACACCTCCAGCTGGGCACCCGCCAGGGGCAGGTTGTTGCTGAAGTTGCCGGTCTTGGGGTCGGCAGAGTCCACCCCCAGGCCCGTGACTTTGCCGTTGATCACTACGGATTTCTCCGCGGCGATCTCGGTGCGTGCGGGGGCCTTGCCGGTGATGAAGCGGTAGGTGGCTTCAAACGCAGCGGGGGAGTACGAAGTCTCGCGGTGGTCGATGCGCGGAATCACCACGTTGGTGGCACCCTTGAGTTCGGGGCCGGTGGCGGTCACGTTGGTGGGCGTGCCTTTCTGGCCGATCCACAGTCCGTCGGGCTGGGCGAACTTGTCGTTGTTGTCCGAGCGGATGGTCAGCCATTTCACCGGACCGCTCACTTCGTCGCCCGCAGCGTTCTTGGGGGCATTCAGCGCTTTGAGGAAGGGGCCTGTGCCCGAGAACTCGTTGCCTTCTCGGAACCCCGGGATCGCCCACACGCCGTGGTTGGGGGTGCCGCCGAGGATCGCGTGGCTCACCGTCTTGTCGCCGCCCCCGTTGTAGATGTAGTTGCGGATGGCATTGCCGCCGCGCGAGTTGCCGACCAGCACGACCTGGCGGGCGCCTGTGGCTTTGAGCACCTTGTCCACTTCGGCCTTGAGGTAGGCCATGTGCTCGGCGGCCGAGGTGCGGCCCGGCTGGGGCTTGGCGTCCTCATCGCGCGACAGGGGGTAAGGCACGTCGATGGCGTGCAGTCGCTCGCGGGGCCAGCCGTTGGACTCGAACCGCCAGACGGTGGTCTGCCACAGCGCGGCGGTGTCGCCGTTGCCATGCACAAAGACGATGGGCGGTGCTTCTGCCAGGCTGGGGTTCTGGGTGGCGCAGCCTGCCAGCGCCAGGCCGGCAGCCGCAGCGGCTGCCAGCAAGAGGGATCGGCGTGGCAACAGGAATGCGTGATTCATGGGGGAGTCTCCAAAAAGAAAAAATGCCCGTGGACTGGGGAATCCACGAGCATCGTTTGCGGGTGTTACGCGCCTGCGTCAGTTCACATCAGGCAAACACGCCCGCCGTGTCTTGCATGCGGGCGGACACTTCGCCCAAATGGTGCAGCGTGTCGCCAAAAGTCACTTCCAGCTGCGTGAGCTTCTTGAAGTAGTGGCTCACGATGTATTCGTCCGTCACGCCGATGCCACCGTGCAGTTGCACGGCCTGCTGGCCCACAAAGCGCATCGACTGGCCCAACTGCACCTTCGCGCGGGCCATGGCAGCGCGGCGTTCTTCCGCAGGAGCGCCGAGCTTGAGGCTGGCGTAGTAGCTCATCGAGCGGGCCAGCTCCAGCTGCATCTTCATGTCCGCCACGCGGTGGCGCAGCGCCTGGAAGCTGGAAATGAACACGCCGAATTGCTTGCGCTGGTTCATGTATTCGACGGTGATGGCTACAGTCTTGTCCATCACGCCCACTGCTTCGGCGCAGGCGGCGGCAATGCCGGTGTCCACGGCCAGTTCCAGCGCGGCCAGGCCGTCGGTGGTGATGAGCGTGGCGGGGGCGTTGGCCAGCTGCACCTCGGCGGCGCGGCTGCCGTCTTGCGTGACGTAGCCCTGCGTGGTCACGCCGCTGGCCGTGCGCTCGACCAGGAAGAGGGCGATCTTGCCGTCGAGTTGCGCAGGCACGATGAAGGCGTCGGCCTTGTCGCCAGTGGGTACTACGCTTTTGATAGCTGTAATCGCATATCCTGATTGCGCTTTGGCCGCTTTTGCATCGCAAACGTCCAGGCGGTAGCGCGCTTTGCGCTCCTGCTGGGCCAGCACCACCAGGGCTTCGCCGCTGGCCACGCGGGGCAGCCAGGCGCCTTGTACGTCGGCCGGTGCGTAGTGCGACAGCACACTGCTGGCGATGAAGGCTTGCGCAATCGGCTCCAGCACAATGCCGCGGCCCAGTTCTTCGGCCACGACCATCGCATCGATGGCGCCCTGGCCCATGCCGTCGTGCGCTTCGGGCACGGTGAGGGCGGTCAGGCCCAGCTCGGCCAGTTCGCCCCAGGCGGCGCGGTCAAAACCACCGGCGGCCACGGCAGCGCGGCGGCGCTCAAACGTGTAGCCCTTGTCCACCCACTTGCGCACGGCGTCGCGCAGTTGCTCCTGGTCGTCAGAAAAATCGAAATCCATGTTCTTGTCTCCTTAGCCCAGAACCGTCTGCGCGACGATGTTGCGTTGAACTTCATTGCTGCCACCGTAGATGGTGGTTTTGCGCAGGTTGAAGTAGGTGGACGCCAGCGGCGCGTTGGCGGTGACGCCGCCGGGGAAGTTGCCCTGCCAGCCCGCTTCCATGGCCTCTTCGATGAAGGGCATGGCAAAGGGGCCTGCGGCCAGCATCATCAGCTCGGCATAGCGCTGCTGGATCTCGCTGCCCTTGATCTTGAGCAGGCCCGCGATGTCCAGCGAGTTCTTGCCCGACTTCTCGGCCGACAGTACGCGCAGCACCAGCATTTCCAGCGCCACGATGTCGACTTCGAGCAGGGCGATCTGGTCGCGGAAGCGCAGGTCGTCCCACACGCCTTCGGTCTTGGCGATGCGCTTGAGGCGCTCCAGCTCGCGCTTGCTGCGGTTCACGTCGGCGATGTTGGTGCGCTCGTGGCTCAGCAGGTGCTTGGCGTAGGTCCAGCCCTTGTTCTCTTCGCCGATCAGGTTCTCGGCGGGCACTTCGACGTTGTCGAAGAACACTTCGTTCACCTCGCACTCGCCGTCCAGCAGCTTGATGGGGCGCACGGTAACGCCCTTGGACTTCATGTCCAGCAGCAGGAAGGAGATGCCGGTCTGGGGCTTGCCCTCGGTGCTGGTGCGCACCAGGTTGAACATCCAGTCGCCATGCTGGCCCAGGGTGGTCCAGGTCTTCTGGCCGTTGACGATGTACTTGTCGCCCACCCGCTCTGCGCGGGTCTTGACGCTGGCCAGGTCCGAGCCCGAACCAGGTTCGCTGTAGCCCTGGCTCCACCAGACTTCGCCGCTGGCGATGCCGGGCAAAAAGCGCTTTTGCTGCTCGGCGTTGCCAAACGCCATGATCACCGGGGCCACCATCACGGGGCCGAAGGGGATGATGCGGGGCGCACCGGCCAGCGCACACTCTTCTTCAAACAGGTGCTTTTGCACGGCCGTCCAGCCCGGGCCGCCAAACTCTTTGGGCCAGCCAAAGCCCAGCCAGCCTTTTTTTCCCAGAATCTTGGCCCAGCCCTGCATGTCCTCGCGGGTCAGGCGCAAGGCGTTGTGGACCTTGTGAGAGATTTCTTTGGGCAGATTGGCGTGAACCCAAGCGCGAATCTCTTCGCGAAAGGCCTGCTCTTCGGGGGTGAATGCGAGATCCATGCGGTGCGTCTCCTAGTGATACTGCATTTGTAGCACGGTCGTTCGTTTTATTCCTGTCCGGGTGGCGACATTGGACTGAACTCAGGGGAAATGCCCAGCTCGGCGCACAGGCGCTGCACAGTGTTGCGCAGGCTTGCCACTTCGGCCTCCAGGGCGTCCACGCGGGCCTGCAGCGCAGGCGATGGGCTGGCGCTCGCACTGCCTGCGGGCGCATGGCTGGCGGTGGTGTCCACCGGCCCGCACATCAAATGCGCCCAGCGTTGCTCGCGCGCGCCGGGAGCGCGGGGCAGCTGCACGACCAGCGGGCCACCCTTTTCGGCACTGCGCTCCTGCAGCTCGTCCAGAAAGGCTTCGACCGACGAAATGTCCGCAAACCGGTACCAGCGCTCAGCGTTGATGCGCAGCTCACCCGCCGTCTGTGGGCCGCGCAGCATGAGCAGGCCCAGCAGCACGGCCGACTGCTCGGGCACGCCCACGCCGCGCTGAAAGTTGTGTTCCCAGCGTGTGGTGCGGTTGCCGCTGCTCTCAAATGCCAGCGTCAGCAGTTTGAGCGAATCCAGCGCCTCCTGCGCCTCTGCATCACTCAGGTTCATCACCGGGTCGCGGCTGGTTTTCTGGTTGCAGCCGGTGACCAGGCCGTTGAGCGACATGGGGTAGCTGTCGGGCACGGTGCGCGCCTTTTCCATCAGAGTGGCGAGCACGCGGGCTTCGTTGGGTGTCAGGGGACGGGTGGTGGGGTCGAAGGGCATGAGGAGGCTGTCGGGCTTGGGGTTGGCGCTGCGTTGTGCGACAGAGTATGCAGGCTAGGCGCCCAGCGCAAGCTGCACTGGCTGTGCAGCGAGCATGGGCAACGCCGCTTGCGTGCTATGTCGCACAACCCTTCGGGCCGCCGCCTGGGTCCGCCATGCTGCGTTGCGGGTTCGTTGTGTGGCTGGGCCACACGGCCTCACCCGCGCCTTGCTTGGCACCCCCAGGCGGTGGCGCAGGGCCAACCCCATGCTCGACAGCCTCCTAGATAATCCGTGGCAATTTATGAAGAACATCGTCATTCTGATCTCTGGCGGCGGCTCCAACATGGCCACCATCGTCCGGACTGCGCAGCAGGAGCGCTGGGAGCAGCGCTACGGCGCCCGCGTGGCGGCCGTCATCAGCAACAAGCCGGAGGCCGCCGGGCTGGTGTTTGCGCGCGAGCAGGGCATCGCCGCCGAGGCGCTGGACCACAAGGCGTTTGCCAGCCGCGAGGCTTTTGATGCCGAGCTGGCGGCCACCATCGACCGCCACCATCCTGCCCTGGTGGTGCTGGCGGGGTTCATGCGCATCCTGACGCCAGGGTTTGTGGCGCACTACGCCGGGCGGCTCATCAATATCCACCCTTCGCTGTTGCCGGCCTTTACCGGGCTGCACACGCACCAGCGCGCCATCGACGCGGGGTGCAAGTTTGCGGGCGTGACGGTGCACCAGGTGACGGCCGAGTTGGATGTGGGCCCCATCCTGGACCAGGCCGTGGTGCCGGTGCTGCCGGGCGACACCGCCGAGACGCTGGCCGCCCGGGTGCTGACCCAGGAGCATGTGATCTACCCCCGCGCCGTGCGGGCGCTGGTGCGCTCCCTGTAGGGGGTGAGGTCGGGGCGAGGCAGGGCCGTGCGCGTGGGGTGCCCACCGCTCCCACGCTGGCAGGGAATTTGCTACTGAATTTATAGCAACCAAGGCATGATGCACTAGCGCATCTGGCCGATTTGGATCAGATTTCGTGTCCCAGGGCCCATCCACCAGCCCCCGGGGCCGGTTTCTGGCTCGCACAGCTCGTCAACTGACGGGCGAATCGCACTGTGCGGCCAGAAATCAGGGGTGCCCGGAGGGCGCCGCCGGGTCGTTCACACCTTGTCAGGCCACGGCGCTCAGACTGCTGGTATTCGACGCCGTGCGCCAGTCGCTGGCGGCGCGTTCGTACTGCTGCCGCGCAAAGTCGGCCAGCCGCGCCAGGTCGTTGCGGCCGGCGGACTCGGTGCTGGTGGTGGACTGCACCTGGCTGGTCAGTTGGTCGATGAACGCCTTCGACTCGCTGGCGCTGATGCTGGCATCGCCGTCAGTGTCGATGGCGTTGAACAGCGCGGTGATGGCGTCCTGCTCGGCTGTGCTGGTTCCGCCCGCCAGGCGCTCGGCGGCGGAGACCTTGCCATCCTCGTTGGTGTCCAGGGGGTCGTAGCTGGTCGCCGAGCTGCTGTCGGATGCGGCGCCAGCGCCACCTGCGCCCCTCGGACCACCCGGAGGCGGTGGCATGCCGCCCATGGCCTGCATGCCATCGGCACCCGCGCCGGGGCCTGAGGGGCGACCCGCATCGAACTCGGCCTGCGTCAGGCTGCCATCACCATCGGTATCCAGCTGGCTGAACACGTCGTCGCTGCTCACGCCGGTCTGGCTGGCGGTGCCGCCGGACATGGCCTCCAGCAGGGCCTGCAGCTCGGTCTTGCTCACGGCGCCATCGCCGTCGCTGTCCACTTTGCCAAACAGGTCGTCGCCCGCCTGGCCGGTGGCGCTGGTGGCCGAACTGCTGCCTTCGCCACCGCGCGACTGGGCAAATGCCATGGTGGAGGGGGGCGGTGGCAGCGCGCTTTGCAGAGTCTTGCCCAGCTCGTCGGCGTTCAGGCTGCCGTCGCCGTTGGCGTCGTATTGCTTCACCAGGTCGGCCGCGCTGGTCTGGCTGCTGACGCCGGTTTTCTTCGCCACGTTGTCCAGCAGGCCCTGCAATTCGGTGTCGCTCACGCCGCCGCTACCGTCGGTATCGATCTTGGACGGCAGCCGCTCCGGCGAAGGCCCCGGGCGCGATGCCCGCTGCACGCTCGCACTGGACCAGGCACTGCTGACGCTACTGATGGTCGTCATTGTTGTTCCTTTCGTTCCAAAGGTGGACCGGTGCCGGGCCCTCCACTGCGGAAGCCCTCAGCCATGGCCCGATCCCATTCTTGGGTGCGCGTGTCTCCAGGGTTTGTCCGCTTTGTACCAAGGCCGATACAAAGGGCAGATGCAAGGCATGAACAGGGGGGCAAAGGCCCGCCAGATTGCCCCGAGCAGGGTGCGCAGCCTCCCTAAACTTGGTGCGTTCTTTTGTGCCTGTGCCTGCCCATGCAACACATCCTGGTGGTGGACGACGATGTCGAGATCACCACACTCCTCACCGACTACCTGACCCGCTTTGGCTATGCCGCCCACGCGGCCTGTGACGCGCAGACGATGCGCGCCCAGATGGCCGCCCAGCCCATCGGCCTGGTGGTGCTGGATGTGATGCTGCCCGGCACCGACGGGATCACGCTGGCAAGGGAGCTGCGTGAGCGCTCGCGGGTGCCCATCATCATGCTCACCGCGCGCGCCAACCCGTATGACTGCGTGCTGGGGCTGGAGATGGGCGCGGACGATTACATGGGCAAACCCTTCGAGCCGCGTGAGCTGGTAGCCCGCATCCAGACCGTGCTGCGCCGCACGCGCGGCGCCGAGGCACCTGTGCGGCAAGGGCCTGATGAAGTGGTGCGGTTTGATGGCTGGACGCTGCACAGCCTGGAGCGGCATCTGGTGTCGCCCGGGGGCATGGTGGTGCCCTTGTCGAATGCCGAGTTCCGTTTGCTGTGCACCTTTTTGCGCATGCCGCGCCGCGTTTTCAGCCGCGACCAGCTCATGGAGCAGGCCCGCGGCCGGGCCATGGATGCATTCGAGCGCAGCATCGACCTGCTGGTGTCACGCCTGCGCAGCAAGCTTGCGGACGACCCGCGGTCGCCTTCCATGATCCGCACCGTGCGCGGTGCCGGGTATCTGTTCAACGTGCAGTCGCTGCAAGGGCAGGTAGGGTGGCCCCACTGACGCCCACGCAATCGCAGCTGCGCGCTGCAGTCCAGCGCTGCACGCCTGACACCCTGTTTGGCCGGCTCGCTCTGCTGCTCATCGCCGCCGTCATCGTGAGCCATGTGCTGGCGCTGACGCTGATGTTCGAGCTGCGCCCTGCCCATCCAGGCCGCCCGCCTGGCCCGCCGCCGCACGCATTGGCGGCCGATGGGCGCCCACTGCCGCCGCCGGGGCCCGCACCGGGCTTGTGGAACGCACCACCGTCGCTGCAGCTGGGCCTGTTGCTGGACATCAGTGTGCGCCTGGCCGCATTGGTGGCTGCAGCTTGGTGGGCTGCGCGCTGGCTGTCGCGCCCCATGCGCCGGCTGGCCACGGCCGCACAGGAGCTGGGGCGTGACATCCACCGCACCCCGTTGCCCGAGGACGGCACGCTGGAATGCCGCGACGCCAGCCGTGTGTTCAACCAGATGCAGGCGCGCATCCGCCAGCAACTGGCCGAGCGCGACCGCTTTGTGGCGGCCGTGTCGCACGATTTGCGCACGCCCCTGACGCGGCTGCGGCTGCGCACCGAAAGCCTGGGCGACGCCCAGGCGCAGCAGCTGTTCCGGCGCGACATTGCCGAAATGGACGCCATGATTGCCTCCACGCTGGATTACCTGCGCGGCGTGGCGGGTGAGGAGGCTTGGGTGCATCTGGATGTGCAGGCCCTGGTGGACAGCATGGCGGACGACCAGGTGGCGATGGGCCACGCCGTCACCGTGGCGGGGCAGGCTGCCCCCTTGCGCGTGCAGGCCGTGGCACTGCGGCGTTGCCTGGACAACCTGGTGGGCAATGCCGTGCGCTACGGCGGCAGCGCCGAGGTCACGCTGCACGATGTGGCAGACGCCCTGACCATCGAGGTGCGCGACCACGGCCCGGGCCTGTCGCCCGAGGAGTTGGACCGGGTCTTGGAGCCCTTCTACCGTGTGGAGGCATCGCGCAATCGCCAGAGCGGCGGGGTGGGGCTGGGGCTCACCATCGCCAGCGACATCGTGCGGCGCCACGGTGGCCAACTGGCCCTTCGCAATGCACCGGGCGGTGGGCTGGTGGTGGCCGCGGTGTTTCCGCGCGCTGTCGCCGGATATCAGTAGGGCTCAGGCGGCGGGAGCTTCGCCCTCCCATTTTTCAAACCGGGGGCGCAGCACGCCATCGATGAGCACTTGCTCCTCAAACATGGCGGCCGGCCGCACCCACAGGCCGCGCTGGCCATACAGCGCGCGGTACAGCGTCATGGGCTCCAGCGTCTCGCTGTGGCGCACGGTGTCGATCACTTCATAGAGCATGCCCTTGTAGTGGCGGTACAGGCCGGGTGGCGTGTGGATGAGTTCGGGCAGGTCGTCGTCGGTCATGGTGTTGCGGTGGCGTGAATGGTTAGGATGGCGGCTGAAAAAAATCAACCAGAGTGAGGGACGCCCGTGGATCAGGCAGATTTTGTGCACATGGTGCGCATGAGCGAGCATGCCAGCGCCGAGAACAGTCGCGCATACCGCCGCAGTGTGGCTGCGTTTGCCGCCCTGGGTTATGCATGGGTGCTGGGGTGTATGGCACTGGCCGTGGGTATTTTGCTGTGGGTGGTGCCCCAGTTGCTGCAGGGGCGCTTTCGTTTCGCGATGCTGTGGGCCCTGCTGGGTGCCGGAGGTCTGCTGTGGGTGAGCCTGCGTGCGCTGTGGGTGCGGTTTGATGAGCCCCAGGGCGTGGAGATCACAGCGCTGGATGCCCCCGACCTGTTTGAAGCGCTTGCGCGCATCCGCCGCAAGATCAAGGGCCCCCCCATCCACAAGGTCACGCTGACCGACGAGTTCAATGCCAGCATCCAGCAACTGCCGCGTTTTGGGCTGCTGGGCGGCGCCGTCAATCACCTGAGCATTGGCCTGCCCCTGTTGATGGCGCTCGACCGGCCGCGATTCCTGGCGGTGCTGGCGCACGAGTACGGCCACCTGCGGGGCGACCATGGCCGCTTTGCGGCCTGGATCTACCGCACGCGCCTGTCGTGGATGCGCCTGAACCACAGCCTGGCCGACGATGAAGGCCCGGTCGCTGCCG
>NZ_QAIM01000265.1:8370-29500 GCF_003061035.1 Acidovorax sp. HMWF018 | reverse complement strand
GTCGCTGCCGCCACCCAGCTGTTCATGCGCTGGTACTTTCCGCGTTTCTCTGCCAAGACCTTTGCGCTGGCCCGCCAGGATGAATACGAAGCCGACCGGATCGCTGGCAAGCTGCTGGGCCGCGACGTGACCGCTGCGGCCCTCGCCGAGATCGAGATCCGGGGCGCGTGGCTGCAGGCAGAGTTCTGGGGCAGCCACTGGTGTGCCGCGGCGGGCAGTCCGTTGCCGGTGGGGCCTTACCGCAGCATGCGCCGTGCCCTGGCCAAGGCCCCCGATGCAGCCTTTGCCAACGACGCCTTGCGCCAGGCGCTCAAGCGCTTGAGCAATCTGGACGACACCCACCCCGGCCTGCGCGACCGCATCGAGGCACTGGATGCCACGCCCACGCTGCCTGACTGGTCGCGCGGCAACGCTTTGGCCCTGTTGGGGCCGGATGCCAAGCGCTGGGTGGCCCATTTCGACAAGCAGTGGTGCCGCGACAATGCCAGCGAATGGAAGCAGCACCACGCCTGGCTGGGGCGCGTGCGCGCACGTGCCGAGGCCCTGGGTGCATCGACGGCACAGAGCAGTGCGGCCGACCTGGTGGAACTGGCCCGCCTCAAGCGCCACCTGGACCCGCATGCCGATGTGCGCGCCTTGTACGAGCTGGCCCTGCAGCGCAGCCCCGAATACCCCGCTGCGCTGCGTGGACTGGTGCCTTGCCTGGCGGACGATGATCGGGAGGGCAAGCTCCAGCTGCTGCACCGGTTGTGGGAAACAGGCAGCAGCGACCGCTACTGGGCCGCGCGCACGGCATTGGCCGAGCTGGAGACCCCACGCCTGGGGCTGGACCACGATGCAGCCGCCTTCAAGCAGTGGCGCAAGCGGCTGGAACGCGCGCAAGAATCCGAAGAGCGGGCCTGGGAAGAGCTGTCGGGCACCTCGTTCTTCAGCCAGATCGTGCGGCACGACCTCAGCTCCTTCGAGCTGGCCGAACTGCAATCCGAACTGGCCCGCTGCGCTCCTCTGGCCCGCTGCTGGCTGGTGCGCAAGAACCTGCGCGAGTACCTCCAGCGCAGGGCCTACCTGGTGTTTGTCGAGCTGCCGGGCATGGACGATGAAAGCCGTTACCACCTGTGCCGCGCGCTGGAGCGTAACCTGAGCCTGCCCGGCCCCGCGCTGGTGCTGTGGGCGGGCGAGTCACCGACGCTGCAGCAGATCGAGCGCTCGGCGTTCGAGCCGATCTATACCCGTTGACGCGCAGGCCGTGCATGGAGCGACTTGGCCGTTGAGGTTTGGCTCCCGCATTGGGCGGGTGGGGGCACTGTCGCCAGGTTGGCCGGGAATGGGACAATCGCGGGATGCATCCCAAAGTTCTTCTCGACGCCTGCGCCGAACTGGTCAGGCTCACCCTCACGTTTGAACACCCCGCCGACGCGGTGGTGTCGCGTTTCTTCCGCGACAACCGGGGCCTGGGGCCGCGCGAGCGCGCCACGCTGGCTGAAACGGTTTACACCGTTCTGCGCAAGAAGCTCCTGTTTGACCACATGGCCCCGTCAGGCTCGGGTCCTAAGGAGCGCCGCCTGGCCATCCTGGGTTTCTATGGCCCGCGCGATTTCCTCAAGAGTGCGTTGACCGACCAGGAGAAAAACTGGCTGGACCAGTGCGATGCGGTCACGGTCGATGACCTGATGGAGCGCCATCGCCACAACCTGCCCGAATGGATGGTCAAGCCCCTGAAGGACCAGCTGGGCGATGGCTTCTGGCCGCTGGTGGAAAGTCTGGCCCAGAGCGCCCCCCTGGATTTGCGCGTCAATGCCCTCAAGGACAAGCGCGCCGATGTGCAAAAGGAGTTGGCCAAAGCTGGCATCAAGGCGCATCCCACACCGTATTCACCCTGGGGCCTGCGCATTGACGACAAGCCCGCGCTGACCAAGCTCGATGCCTTCACGCGGGGCGCCATCGAGGTACAGGACGAGGGCTCACAGCTGCTGGCCCTGCTGCTCGACGCCAAGCGTGGCGAGATGGTGGTGGACTTCTGCGCTGGCGCTGGGGGCAAGACGCTGGCCATTGGCGCGAGCATGCGCAGCACTGGGCGGCTGTACGCCTTTGACGTGTCAGCTCACCGCCTGGATGCGCTCAAACCGCGCCTGGCCCGCAGCGGCCTGTCGAACGTGCACCCCGCCGCCATCGCCCACGAGCGCGACGACCGCGTCAAGCGCCTGGCGGGCAAGATCGACCGCGTCCTCGTGGACGCGCCTTGCTCGGGCCTGGGCACCCTGCGGCGCAACCCCGACCTCAAATGGCGCCAGTCGCCCAAGGCCATCGATGAGCTGGTGGCCAAGCAGACGGCCATCCTGGACAGCGCAGCCCGCCTGCTCAAGCCGGGCGGCCGTCTGGTGTATGCCACCTGCAGCATCCTGCCGCAAGAAAACGAGGCCATTGCCGAGGCCTTCAGCGCAACACACCCCGACTTCCAGCTGCTGGATGCTGGTGAACTGCTGGAGCAGCTCAAGGTCGAGGGGGCCAAGGGTTTGTGCAGCGGGGGTGCATCGGGCAGTGGTTATTTGCGCTTATGGCCCCATCTGCATCAGACCGACGGGTTTTTTGCCGCCATCTGGGCCAAGAAGGACTGAAATGCTGGGGGTAGGGCTCTAAACCAGCGTAAACACGCTGGATTTCCCTGATCCTTTCAGAGGCAGGCCCTCTAAAATGAAATAGCTGCTTCGTTGGTGAGCAGGTTCTCTGTAGTAAGGTTTTTGTGAATATGCTGTTACCCGACTGGGCTGTACTGAATGCCGCCATTGACTGGCTTGGAAATGGGTTGTGGAACCTGGCCTGGTGGCAGATCGTGTTGTACACCCTTGCCACGACCCACATCACCATCGCAGCGGTCACGATCTTCCTGCACCGCGCGCAGGCACACCGCGCGCTGGACCTGCATGCCATCCCCTCGCATTTCTTCCGCTTCTGGCTGTGGATTGGTACCGGCATGGTGACCAAGGAATGGGTGGCCATCCACCGCAAGCACCACGCCAAGTGTGAAACTGTGGATGACCCCCACAGCCCGCAGACCCGCGGGCTGGACACGGTGATGTGGCGCGGCGCCGAGCTGTACCGCGCCGAGTCCAAGAACATGGAAACCATCAAGAAGTTCGGCCACGGCACGCCCGATGACTGGATGGAGCGCAATGTGTATACCCGCTACGGCTGGCAAGGCGTGGGCCTCATGCTCATCCTGAACCTGGCCCTGTTCGGCGCCCTGGGCGCCGCGGTGTGGGCGGTGCAGATGCTCTGGATTCCGTTCTGGGCAGCAGGGGTGGTCAACGGTGTGGGCCACTACTGGGGCTACCGCAACTTTGAGGCGCAGGACGCCAGCACCAACCTGTCGCCCTGGGGCATCATCATTGGCGGCGAAGAGCTGCACAACAACCACCACACCTACCCCACGTCGGCCAAGTTCTCGGTCAAGCCGTATGAATTTGACATTGGCTGGGTGTACATCAGCCTCATGAAGAAAATCGGCTGGGCTACCGTGAAGAAGGTGCCACCCAAGTTGCAACTGGGCGATGTCAAGCCGGTGGCTGATGAAAAGACGCTGGAGGCCTTGATCGCCAACCGCTATGAAGTGATGGCGGGCTATGCGCGTGGTGTGCGCAAGGCGTGCAAGGATGAGATTGCCGCGCTGCAGGCCCGTCAGGCCGATGTATCGGTGCTCAAGGCCGCCAAGCGCTGGCTGCATCGCGATGCCGAGAAGGTGCCGGCGGGGGCCTTGCCCCAGCTGGCTCAGGCCCGCGCTGCGCATCCGGCCTTGGACAAGATGGTGACCATGCGCGAAGAACTGCGTCAGCTGTGGCTCAACACCTCGCAATCCCGTGAGCAACTCACTGCCGACTTGCAGGCCTGGTGCCGCCGCGCCGAGGAGAGCGGCATTGCCACTCTGCGCGAGTTCTCCATCAGTTTGCGCGCGGCACGGGCCTGATGTAATGCCTTGGTGGCGCTGTCGGTCGGACCACTGACCCCGACGCACCTCCCCATAAACCGCTGCAGGGCTTTGTGCCCTCAGCGGTTTTTTGTTGGCTGTGGGCCTGCTGGCGCTCGAAGTTGGTGGGGAACAAGTCGTCGATGGCGGGAGGCGGTGCTGTAGTCATCGGGCTGCATGGATTGCAGCCATGAAAAAAGCCGCCGGGCTGAATGCCGGGCGGCTTTTCGAATGACAGGAAAGAGACTGAATTACTTCAGCTTCATTTCCTTGTATTCCACATGCTTGCGAGCCTTGGGATCAAATTTCATGATCAGCATCTTCTCGGGCATGGTCTTCTTGTTCTTGGTCGTGGTGTAGAAGTGACCGGTACCCGCAGTGGATTCCAGCTTGATCTTGTCGCGTCCGCCTTTGCTTGCCATGGTGCTACTCCTTAAGCCTGGCCACGGGCACGCAGGTCTGCGAGCACCGAGTCGATACCGTTCTTGTCGATCAAACGCAGGGCAGCGCTCGAAACACGCAGGCGCACCCAACGGTTTTCGGTCTCGACCCAGAAACGGCGGTATTGCAGGTTCGGCAGGAACCGGCGCTTGGTTTTGTTGTTGGCGTGGGAAACATTGTTCCCCGTCATGGGCTTCTTGCCCGTTACGTCGCAGACGCGTGCCATGAGGACACTCCGATACTGATTAACGGCCGTTCGCTGAGCCCTGGGCTGTGTGCCCAGGTTGGCTTGCGGCCTCACCTCGCCAGAAAGGGTGGCGGTAACCCGATTTGCCGGTTTCGGAGGACCGCAAAAACGGGCCGAATTCAGCAAAGCCGCAGATTATAACCTGCAGCTCATTTTTTCATCAAGACTCTTGTTCAAGGAAGCGCTGGGCGTCCAGCGCGGCCATGCAGCCGGTGCCCGCGCTGGTGATGGCCTGGCGGTACACATGGTCCTGCACGTCGCCTGCGGCAAACACGCCGGGCACGCTGGTCTGTGTGGCAAAACCCTTGAGCCCACCCTGGGTGATGATGTATCCGTTTTCCATCTCCAGCTGGCCCTGGAAGATCTCGGTGTTGGGCGCGTGGCCGATGGCGATGAAGCAACCTTGCAGCTTGATGTCTTCCGTGCTGCCGTCCTTTGTACTCTTGATGCGGATACCGGTCACGCCCGTGTTGTCGCCCAGCACCTCGTCCAGAGTGTGGAACAGCTTGAGCTCGATCTTGCCCGCTGCCACTTTCTCGTTGAGCTTGTCCACCAGAATGGGTTCGGCCTTGAACTTGTCGCGGCGGTGCACCAGGGTGACCTTGCGGGCGATGTTCGACAGGTACAGCGCTTCCTCCACCGCTGTATTGCCGCCACCGACCACGCAGACATCCTGCTCGCGGTAGAAGAAGCCGTCACAGGTCGCGCAGCCGGACACGCCCTTGCCCATGAAGGCTTCTTCCGAAGGCAGGCCCAGGTATTTGGCCGATGCGCCAGTGGCCAGAATCAATGCGTCGCAGGTGTAGGTACCGCTGTCGCCGGTGAGTGTGAAGGGCCGCTTGCTGAAATCGACCTTGTTGATGTGGTCGAAGATGATCTGGGTCTTGAAGCGTTCTGCGTGCTCCAGAAAACGTTGCATCAGCTCTGGTCCCTGCACGCCGTGCACGTCGGCAGGCCAGTTGTCCACCTCGGTGGTGGTCATCAGCTGGCCACCCTGGGCCATGCCGGTGATCAGCACCGGGTTCAGGTTGGCACGGGCGGCATAAACCGCTGCGGTGTAGCCCGCAGGGCCCGAGCCGAGGATCAGAACTTTCGCGTGTTGGGTGGTGGACATGGTAAAAGCCTGTGTTTTGCGCCCGCTACATGGGGCGCTGTTGGGAAAGCTGGGGTTGAGCCGCCGAGTATCAACCGGCGTCCGCTCGCGAGAGTGGCCCCGTTTTCAATCACGGTGATTGTAAGAACCCATTGATAACCCGTTGCGGCTCCGGTTGGGTCGCACCCCTGAAAGGAGATGTTTGCATGTCCACGATGTTGTCCAACCTCGACCTGCTGCGCCGGGTACCTTTGTTTTCGCTGCTGACGGTGGCGCAGGCCGAGGTGATCAGCGGCGCAGTGATCAAACGCCGCTTCAAGCGGGGCGAGGCGCTGGTGGAGCAGGGGCAAAAGTCCAATGCCCTGTACATCCTGCTCACAGGGCGCGCCCGGGTCATGACCTCGGACAGCCGGGGGCGTGAGGTGATTCTTGCCACCCTCGCCCAGGGCGACTACCTGGGCGAGATGAGCATCATCGACAACGAACCCCACTCGGCCACTGTGCGTGCCGAGGTGCAGACCGACGTGCTGATGCTGGGGCGTGCGGAGTTTGCACGTTGCCTCACCGAGAACGCGTCCATGTCGCTAGTGGTGATGCGCGGGCTGGTCAAGCGCCTGCGCCATGCTGATCGCAAGATTGAGTCACTCGCGTTACTGGATGTGTACGGCCGTGTGGCCCATGCCTTGCTGGACTTTGCGGTGCCCGATGCGCAGGGGCAGCTGCTGATCAAGGACAAAATCTCCCGCCAGGACCTGGCCAAGATGGTGGGAGCTTCCCGCGAAATGGTCAGCCGCGTGATGAAAGACCTGGAGGAGCGCGGCTTCATCGAGGCGCTGCCCAGCGGGGCTACCCTGCTCAAGGACCGGCTGAACGCGCTGGGCTGAAATCCGGGGGGCGGACCCTGCGCCGGGTGGTGCGCCCAGCGCAACGCATGGGGTAAGCTCACCCCGCACGTTTATGACCTATTCCCTCAATACCCTGAATGCATCGGCGGCGGCCAAGTCGCCGCCCCGCACGGGCGCCGCCCGTTTTGGCCACGAAATTGCCCTGGTGGTGGGCTTGCTGGCCCTGGTTTTCTGGCTGCTTGCGCTGGTCAGCTATTCGGCCCAGGATGCGGCCTGGTCCACCTCGGGTGCCCGCGACGCGCGCTCCGTTGCTAACTGGGCGGGGCGCTTTGGCGCCTGGCTGGCCGATGGCAGCTACTTTGCGCTGGGGTTTTCAGTGTGGTGGTGCGTGGCGGCTGGCGTGCGGGCCTGGCTGTCGTCGCTGGCGCGCTGGATGCGCGGAGGCGAAGTGGTGGCAGGCGCCGCCAGCCCTCTGGTGCGCCGGGCCACGTTCTGGGGTGGACTGGTGGTGCTGATGTGTTCCAGCACGGCGCTGGAATGGTCGCGTTTGTACCGGTTTGAATCGTTCCTGCCTGGGCATGCGGGTGGCGTGCTGGGGTACCTGGTGGGGCCAGCTGGCGTGAAGTGGCTGGGATTTACGGGCTCCGGCTTGTTGGCGATCGTGCTGGCGGTGGCGGGGGCGGCGCTGGTGTTCCGCTTCTCGTGGGGCCATGTGGCGGAGTTTCTCGGAGGGCGCCTTGATGCGCTGGTACAGGCGCGCCTGGCAAAACGCGAGGTGGCCAAGGACGTCGCCGTGGGCCGCAAGGCGGCCCGCGAGCGCGAAGTGGTGGTGTTGGAGGAGCGCACCGAAAGCGAGGTGCACCACCCAGAGCCCGTGCAAATCATCGAGCCGATTCTGGTGGATGTGCCACAGAGCACCCGTGTGGTGAAAGAGCGCCAGAAACCCCTGTTCACCGAGATGCCGGACAGCAAGCTGCCGCTGGTGGACCTGCTGGATGGCCCTCTGCAGCGCCAGGAAACCGTGGCCCCCGAGACGCTGGAGATGACCAGCCGGCTCATCGAGAAAAAGCTGAAGGACTTTGGCGTGGAAGTGCGCGTGGTCGCGGCCATGCCCGGCCCGGTGATCACACGCTACGAGATCGAGCCCGCCACGGGCGTGAAGGGTTCGCAGATCGTGGGACTGGCCAAGGACCTGGCGCGCTCGCTCAGCCTCGTGTCGATCCGCGTGGTGGAGACCATCCCCGGCAAGAACTACATGGCGCTAGAACTGCCCAACGCCAAGCGGCAGTCCATCCGCCTGTCCGAAATCCTGGGATCGCAGGTCTACCATGAGGCAAAGAGCATGCTCACCATGGGCCTGGGCAAGGACATCGTGGGCAACCCGGTAGTGGCAGACCTCGCCAAGATGCCGCACGTGCTGGTGGCCGGTACCACGGGCTCGGGCAAGTCGGTGGGGATCAACGCGATGATCCTCTCGCTGCTGTACAAGGCCGAGGCGCGCGATGTGCGTCTGTTGATGATCGACCCCAAGATGCTGGAAATGTCGGTCTACGAAGGCATTCCGCACCTGCTGGCGCCCGTGGTCACCGACATGAAGCAGGCGGCGCATGGCCTGAACTGGTGCGTGGCCGAGATGGAACGCCGCTACAAGCTCATGTCCAAGCTGGGCGTTCGCAACCTGGCGGGCTACAACACCAAGATCGACGAGGCCAAGGCCAAGGAAGAGTTCATCTACAACCCCTTCAGCCTCACGCCCGAAGAGCCCGAGCCGCTGCAGCGGCTGCCGCACATTGTGGTCATCATCGACGAGCTGGCCGACCTGATGATGGTGGTGGGCAAGAAGATAGAAGAACTCATCGCCCGGCTGGCGCAAAAGGCGCGCGCGGCGGGCATCCACCTGATCCTGGCCACCCAGCGCCCCAGCGTGGACGTGATCACCGGCCTGATCAAGGCCAACATTCCCACCCGCATCGCGTTCTCGGTGGGCTCCAAGATCGACAGCCGAACCATCCTCGACCAGATGGGCGCCGAAGCCCTGCTGGGCATGGGCGACATGCTCTATATGGCCAGTGGCACGGGCCTGCCGATCCGGGTGCATGGCGCCTTCGTGTCGGACGAAGAAGTACACCGTGTCGTCAGTTACCTCAAGGAACAAGGGGAGCCGGACTACATAGAAGGCGTGCTCGAAGGTGGAACTGTGGATGGCGAGGGTGATCTGTCAGGGGAGGGCGGTGGCGGCGAAGGGGGCGAGAAGGACCCCATGTACGACCAAGCCGTCGAAGTGGTGCTCAAAGACCGCAAGGCCAGCATCTCTTACGTGCAGCGCAAGCTGCGCATTGGCTACAACCGCTCGGCGCGGCTGCTGGAAGACATGGAGAAGGCCGGACTCGTCAGTGGCCTGACCACCAGCGGCCAGCGTGAAGTGCTGGTACCCAACCGCAGCGAATGATCGGCCGGACCACAAGGCCGGACCCTACCCCACAGGAGTTTCTGTTGAAAAAGATCGCTACTGCAATTTTGATAGCTGCTGCGGCAAGCATGGCTAGCGCTGACGGGCTGAAAAGCCTGGAATCCTTCATGAAGGGCACGCAGACGGGCAAGGCCGACTTCACCCAGACTGTGACCTCGCCCCCCAAGGACGGCCAGACCGCGCGCACCAAGACATCGAGCGGCAGCTTTGAGTTCCAGCGCCCCGGGCGCTTCAAGTTCGTCTACAAAAAACCTTTTGAGCAGACCATCGTGGCTGATGGCCAGACTTTGTGGCTGTACGACGTGGACCTGAATCAGGTCACGCAGCGCTCGCAGTCCCAGGCGCTGGGTAGCACGCCCGCTGCGCTGCTGGCGTCCGCGCCGGACCTGTCGGCGCTGAAGGCCGAGTTCAAGCTGGAGGCCTCGCCGGATGCGGACGGCCTGCAGTGGGTGCTGGCCAGCCCCAGGACCAAGGACGGCCAGCTCAAGAGCGTGCGTGTGGGCTTTGCGGGCGAGCAGCTGGCGGCCCTGGACATTCTGGACAGCTTTGGCCAGCGCTCGCTGATTCGCTTTACCGGTATGCAGGCCAATGCGGCGCTGCCTGCCAGCACGTTCCAGTTCAAGCCTCCGGCAGGGGCTGATGTGGTGAAGCAGTAGTTTCTGCTCTTGAAATAATAGCTGCCAACGCATGATTTTTGGGCGCTAGAAGCCAATTTGGCTTGAAAATCAGCGTACTGTAGACAGGATACGAACATGGCAGCACGCGGTGCCTCCGCCCCTTCTCCGGCACACCCCTCCACCCACCAGCCCCTGGCTGAACGCCTGCGGCCCCGCACGCTGGGCGAGGTGATCGGGCAGCAGCATGTGCTGGGCCCGGGCATGCCGCTGCGCCTGGCCTTCGAGTCCGGCCGACCGCACAGCTGCATCCTGTGGGGCCCACCTGGAGTGGGCAAGACCACCATTGCGCGCCTGATGGCTGATGCGTTCGATGCGCAGTTCATCAGCATCAGCGCCGTGTTGGGCGGGGTCAAGGACATTCGCGAGGCGGTGGAGCAGGCCCATGCCGCGCGCGATGGGTTGATGCAGCAGCGCACCATCGTGTTTGTGGACGAGGTGCACCGCTTCAACAAGAGTCAGCAAGACGCGTTCTTGCCACACGTTGAATCAGGCCTGTTCACCTTCATTGGCGCCACCACCGAGAACCCTTCGTTTGAGGTGAATTCCGCGCTGCTGTCGCGAGCGGCGGTCTACGTGCTGCAGCCGCTGTCTGAGCAAGATTTGAAGCAGATTGTGGCCCTGGCGCAGGAAGAAGATGCGCTGCCTGCTATCGAAGGTGTAGCAATCGACCGCCTGGTGGCCTATGCCGATGGCGACGCGCGCCGCCTGCTCAACACGCTCGAAACCCTGGCCATGGCGGCTGCGCAGGAGAAGCTTTCCGAGATCACCGATGTCTGGCTGCTCAAGGTGCTGGGCGAGCGCATGCGCCGCTACGACAAGGGCGGCGAGCAGTTCTACGACACCATCAGCGCGTTGCACAAATCGGTGCGGGGCTCTGACCCCGACGCTGCGTTGTACTGGCTGGTGCGCATGCTCGACGGCGGTGCTGACCCCCGCTACATGGCGCGCCGGCTGGTGCGCATGGCAGCCGAGGACGTGGGCCTGGCCGACCCGCGCGCATTGCGCCTGGCACTGGACGCGAGCGAGGTGTACGAGCGCCTGGGCAGCCCTGAGGGCGAGCTGGCGCTGGCCGAATGCGTGGTGTACCTGGCGGTGGCGCCCAAGTCCAACGCGGTCTACAAGGCCTACAACGCGGCGCGGGCCTGGGTCAAACAGGATGGCACACGCCCGGTGCCCATGCACCTGCGCAATGCGCCCACCAAGTTGATGAAAGAGCTCGACTACGGCAAGGGCTACCGCTACGCCCACGACGAAGAGGGTGGCTTTGCGGCGGGGGAGAACTACCTGCCCGAAGGCATGCCAGAGCCCGGCTTCTACCAGCCCGTGGAGCGGGGTCTCGAAATCAAGATTGCCCTGAAGCTGCGTGAGCTGCGCGAACGCAATGCCGCAGCAGCCCCTCCCGGCCTTCAGGATTCAGACACCGCCTCCTGATCCGAGACCTGCTCGGTGGGGCGAGGTGGCCGCGCATGTCCTGCGGCAGGCCCAAGGTGCTGCGCAGCCTGCTTTATGCCGATTCTGCATGATCAAGGTAATAAGTTTGCACATCAATTATCTTGCGTGCATCAAAATTCCTTATGCAGTGCGTGGCGCGCTGATGTGACCAAAACCCGAGGGAAAACCCCGCCCGGCTTGGATTGGGGCGGTTGTGACTACTCGCTACAATCCCGTCCACAAACCCGCACAGCTGCATTCCTGGCGGGTTTTTTGCTAGATGGCAGTCGGGCCCACAAGGCTGTACCGATTCCGGTGCCAAAGCGGTGGGTACGTCACAAACGAAGGACTTCTCTTATGGACATTTTGCTGCAACAGATCATCAACGGTCTGGTACTCGGCAGCATGTACGCCTTGATAGCCTTGGGCTACACGATGGTGTACGGCATTATTCAACTCATCAATTTCGCCCATGGCGAGGTGCTCATGATCGGCGCCCTCACCAGCTGGAGCTGTATTGGAATGATGCAGGCTGCCATGCCCGGCGCGCCGGGTTGGGTCATCCTGCTGCTGGCCACGCTCATCGCCTGCGTGGTCGCTGCCACGCTCAACTTCGTGATCGAAAAGGTGGCCTACAAGCCACTGCGCACCAGCCCCCGTCTTGCCCCCCTGATCACTGCCATTGGCATGTCGATCCTGCTGCAGACGCTGGCCATGATCATCTGGAAGCCCAACTACAAGCCCTATCCCACGCTGCTGCCCAGCACGCCGTTCCAGTTGGGTGGTGCCTACATCACTCCCACCCAGATCCTGATCCTGGGGGTGACGGCGGTGGCCCTGGCTTCCCTGGTCTATCTGGTCAACCACACCAACCTGGGCCGCGCCATGCGCGCCACGGCGGAGAACCCCCGCGTGGCCTCCCTGATGGGCGTGAAGCCCGACATGGTGATCTCGGCCACCTTCATCATCGGCGCCATCCTGGCGGCCATCGCCGGCATCATGTATGCCTCCAACTACGGCACGGCGCAGCACACCATGGGCTTCCTGCCGGGGCTCAAGGCCTTCACGGCGGCGGTGTTCGGCGGTATCGGTAACCTGGCCGGTGCGGTGGTGGGCGGCATCCTGCTGGGCCTCATCGAAGCCATCGGCTCCGGCTACATCGGCACGCTCACGGGCGGTTTGCTGGGCAGCCACTACACCGACATCTTTGCGTTCATCGTGCTCATCATCATCCTGACGCTGCGCCCCTCGGGCCTGCTGGGTGAGCGTGTGGCCGATCGCGCCTGAGGAGCCTCACACCATGAAGAACACCAAAACCAACTGGATCATCGGCGCCGTCGCGCTGCTGGTGCTGCCGCTGATCCTGCAATCCTTCGGCAACGCCTGGGTGCGTATTGCCGACCTGGCCCTGCTGTACGTGCTGCTGGCCCTGGGCCTGAACATCGTGGTGGGCTACGCCGGCTTGCTGGACCTGGGCTACGTGGCGTTCTACGCCGTGGGCGCCTACCTGTTTGCCTTGATGGCTTCGCCGCACCTGGCGGACAACTTTGCGGCGTTTGCCGCTATGTTCCCCAACGGGCTGCACACCTCGCTGTGGATCGTGATACCGGTGGCGGCGTTGTTAGCGGCGTTCTTTGGCGCCATGCTGGGGGCGCCCACGCTGAAGCTGCGCGGTGACTACCTGGCCATCGTGACGCTGGGCTTCGGCGAAATCATCCGCATCTTCCTGAACAACCTGGACCACCCGGTCAACCTGACCAACGGCCCCAAGGGCCTGGGCCAGATCGACTCGGTCAAGATCTTTGGCCTGGACCTTGGCAAGCGCTTGGAGGTGTTCGGTTTCGACATCAATTCCGTCACCCTGTACTACTACCTGTTCCTGACCCTGGTGGTGGTGTCCATCATCATCTGCTACCGCCTGCAGGACTCGCGCATCGGCCGCGCCTGGATGGCCATCCGTGAAGATGAAATCGCTGCCAAGGCGATGGGCATCAACACCCGCAACATGAAGCTGCTGGCCTTCGGCATGGGGGCTTCGTTCGGCGGCGTGTCGGGTGCGATGTTCGGTGCGTTCCAGGGCTTTGTGTCGCCCGAGTCGTTCAGCCTGATGGAGTCGGTCATGATCGTCGCCATGGTGGTGCTGGGCGGTATCGGCCACATTCCTGGCGTGATCCTGGGCGCCGTGCTGCTGTCGGCCCTGCCCGAAGTGCTGCGCTATGTGGCAGGCCCTCTGCAGGCCATGACGGACGGTCGCCTGGACTCCGCCATCCTGCGCCAGCTGCTGATCGCGCTGGCCATGATCATCATCATGCTGATGCGTCCCCGTGGTCTGTGGCCTGCGCCCGACCATGGCAAGAGCCTCACGCAGAAGACCTGAACACCGCAGAAAGTTAGAACATGGCAGAGAACATTCAGAAATCAGCCAGCGACGTGGTGCTGCGGGTTGCGGGCATTTCCAAGCGCTTCGGCGGCCTGCAAGCCCTCTCCGACGTGGGCATCACCATTGAGCGAGGCCAGGTGTATGGCCTGATTGGCCCCAACGGCGCAGGCAAGACCACGTTCTTCAACGTGATCACCGGCCTGTACACCCCCGACAGCGGCACCTTTGAACTGGCTGGCAAGCCTTACGAGCCGACGGCCGTGCATGAAGTGGCCAAGGCGGGCATCGCGCGCACCTTCCAGAATATCCGTCTGTTTGCAGAAATGACGGCACTGGAAAACGTGATGGTGGGCCGCCACATCCGTACCAAGTCTGGCCTGCTGGGCGCTGTGCTGCGTACCAAGGGCTTCAAGGAAGAAGAGCTGGCCATCGCCAAGCGCGCACAGGAACTGCTCGACTACGTGGGCATTGGCAAGTTTGCCGACTACAAGGCGCGCACCCTGAGCTACGGCGACCAGCGCCGCCTGGAGATCGCCCGGGCCCTGGCCACCGATCCGCAACTGATTGCGCTGGACGAGCCCGCCGCCGGCATGAACGCCACCGAGAAGGTGCTGCTGCGCGAGCTGATCGACCGCATCCGCAAAGACAACCGCACCATCTTGCTCATCGAGCACGACGTGAAGCTGGTGATGGGCCTGTGCGACCGTGTGACGGTGCTCGACTATGGCAAGCAGATCGCCGAAGGCAACCCTGCCGAAGTGCAGAAGAACGAAAAAGTGATTGAGGCCTATCTGGGCACCGGAGGACATTGAGAATGGCCGAAAAATCCAATAAGGTACTGCTGCAGGTCAAGGGCCTGAAAGTGGCCTACGGCGGTATCCAGGCCGTGAAGGGCGTGGACTTCGAAGTGCGTGAAGGCGAGCTGGTCTCGCTGATCGGCTCCAACGGTGCGGGCAAGACCACCACCATGAAGGCCATCACTGGCACCCTGGCCATGAACGACGGCGATATCGAGTACCTGGGCGAAAGCATCAAGGGCAAGGGCGCCTGGGACCTGGTGAAGAAGGGCTTGGTGATGGTGCCGGAAGGCCGTGGCGTGTTTGCGCGCATGACCATCACCGAAAACCTGCAAATGGGCGCCTACACGCGCTCCGACAAGGCCGGCATCCTGGCTGACATCGAGAAGATGTTCACCATTTTCCCGCGCCTGCGCGAGCGCAAGGACCAGCTGGCCGGCACCATGTCGGGCGGTGAGCAGCAGATGCTGGCGATGGGCCGAGCGCTGATGAGCCAACCCAAGGTGCTGCTGCTGGACGAGCCTTCCATGGGCCTGTCCCCCATCATGGTGGACAAGATATTTGAAGTGGTGCGCGACGTGTACGCGCTGGGCGTGACCATCGTGCTGGTGGAGCAGAACGCCAGCCGCGCGCTGGCGATTGCCGACCGCGGCTACGTGATGGAGTCCGGCCTGATCACCATGTCGGGCCCTGGCCAGCAGTTGCTCAACGACCCCAAGGTGCGCGCTGCCTACCTGGGCGAATAAGCGACCGAAAGCCTGCGCACCGCTGGTGTGGTGCGGCGGCTGTCCAGCAAGGCACTCCCTCGGGAGTGCCTTTTTTTATGTCTGTTGGTGGGGGTGGTGTTGCAGTAAATTGCTATTAAAAATATAGCTGACAAGGTATGTAACACCAGCACAATCGATCGGTTTTGTTCATAATCGGCCGCTTCGTTCACTTCCCCAGCCTGCCGCTCCACCATGAACGCGCTCCAATCCCTGCCTATTTCTTTGCAAACGGTATTGCTGCTCACTGCCAGCAATATCTTCATGACCTTTGCGTGGTACGGCCACCTGAAGAACCTGGCGTCTTCGCCGTGGTATGTCGCGGCCCTCGTCAGCTGGGGTATCGCGCTGTTTGAATACCTGTTGCAGGTGCCGGCCAACCGCATTGGCTTCACCCAGTTCAACGTGGGGCAGCTCAAGATCATGCAAGAGGTCATCACGCTGGGCGTGTTTGTGCCCTTCGCCGTGTTCTACATGGGGCAACCCCTGAAGTGGGACTACCTCTGGGCGGGGTTGTGTCTGGTGGGGGCGGTGTATTTCATCTTCCGGGGCGCCTGAAGGCACAGGGCCTGAACGGACGGCGTGTCGTCGCCCACGGCGCCGTGCGCATGACTGCATGAGGCAGCGGCATCAGTCCCTGCAGGGCGCACGGTTAAACTCGCCGGGTCACGAAAGCGTCATGGTTCTGTCATGGCGCGGCCTTTTCTCACCATTCGTTCCCGATCCAGGAGTCTCCATGCTGTTTGCCAAGCTGTTGCCACGCGAAGGCAATTTTTTCGAAATGTTCAACCAGCATGCGGACCGCATCGTCGAGGCGGCCCGGGCCTTTTCGCAACTGGTGGCCAACTACAGCGACCCGCACCTGCGCGACAAGTACAACCAGGATGTGGACAACGCCGAGCGTGCCGCCGACCGAGTGACGCACGAGGTGAACAAGGCCATCCACAAGACCTTCATCACCCCCATCGACCGTGAGCAGATCCACACGCTGATCAACACCATGGACGATGTGGCCGACCTGATCCAGGACTCGGCTGAAACCATGGCGCTGTACGACGTGCGCCACATGACGGAAGAAATCACCCGCCTCACGGACCTGAGTCTCAAGTGCTGCGAGCGCCTGCGCGATGCCGTCAAGCTGCTCGACAAGATCGCCGACCCAGCCGTTGCCGAGGCCGCGCTCAAGACCTGCGAGGAGATCGACAAGCTCGAATCCGACGCCGACCGCGTGATGCGCAGCGCCATGAGCAAGCTGTTCCGCGAGGAGCCCGATGTCCGCGAGGTGATCAAGCTCAAGGCCATCTACGAACTGCTGGAGACGATCACCGACAAGTGCGAGGACGTGGCCAACTGCATCGAGGGCATCGTCCTCGAGAACTCCTGATCCGCGCAGGCTGACCAGTATGGAAACCGTACAGACGGCCCTCTGGGTTGTGGTTCTGCTTGTGGCCCTGGCAATCCTGTTCGACTTCATGAACGGGTTCCACGACGCGGCCAATTCGATCGCCACGGTGGTCTCCACCGGCGTGCTCAAGCCCGCGCAGGCGGTGCTGTTTGCCGCCTTCTTCAACTTTGTGGCGATTTTTGTCTTTCACCTGAGCGTGGCAGCGACGGTGGGCAAGGGCATCGTGCAGCCCGGCATTGTGGACACGCACGTGGTGTTTGGCGCCCTGGTGGGCGCGATCACCTGGAACGTGATCACCTGGTACTACGGCATCCCCAGCAGCTCCTCGCACGCCCTCATCGGCGGCATTGTGGGTGCTGTGATTGCCAAGGCTGGCGCGGGCGCGCTGATCTCGGCGGGCATCCTCAAGACCGTGGCGTTCATCTTTGTCTCGCCGCTGCTGGGTTTTGCGCTGGGCTCGCTCATGATGGTGGCCGTGGCCTGGATCTTCAGGCGCACGCGCCCGAGCAAGGTGGACAAGTGGTTCCGCCGGTTGCAGCTGGTATCTGCCGGCGCCTACAGCTTGGGGCACGGCGGCAATGATGCGCAAAAGACCATCGGCATCATCTGGCTGCTGCTGATTGCCACGGGGTATTCGTCGGCGTCTGATGCCTCGCCCCCCACCTGGGCCATCATCAGCTGCTACGTGGCCATTGGCCTGGGCACCATGTTTGGCGGATGGCGCATTGTGAAGACCATGGGCCAGAAGATCACCAAGCTCAAGCCTGTGGGCGGCTTCTGTGCCGAAACGGGCGGGGCGCTGACCTTGTTCCTGGCCACCACGCTCGGCATTCCGGTGTCCACCACGCACACCATCACGGGCGCCATCGTCGGTGTGGGCTCCACCCAGCGCGCCAGCGCCGTGCGCTGGGGCGTTGCCGGCAACATTATCTGGGCGTGGATTCTGACCATCCCGGCGAGCGCCTTTGTGGCCGCCGTCGCCTACTGGATCAGCCTGCAGCTGTTCTGATGGCGGAGTTGCCGTGAATGCTATTGAATAGATAGCATTCAAGGCAATCAACACTAGTGCATACGCCCCATTGAGTGTGAATTCGATGGGGCGTTTGCATTGGCGCCTGCCAGCGGATCACTGCGAGATCTTGCGCGCTTCCTCGATCTGGTACTCAAAGTACCGCTGGAAACTGAACGCCAGGCTGGCCATCAGTACCGTGGTCCCGATCAGCAGGGACACCACGATGGCGCCCACGGTGATCCATTGCGTCCTGCCCGGCGCGGCGTCTGGTGCGGCGCTGGGGTTGTAGCGCGCATTCCATGCCTCGGGTGTCATCAGCGCGTACAGGATGGCACGCAGCGCACAGGCGGCAATCGTGAAGCCCAGCAGCGGTATCAGCGCCCAGCTGTAGTGGTCGTCCTGGCCGAGTTGTTGCACCCGCTGAATGCCATAGATGCCCAGCGCCGTGGGGATGGGCAACAACCAGCCGAGCATGTCGGACAGGCCATGAAGGTAAAAGCGGTGCAGGCCCAGAGGTCCGCCGACAAAGGCGAGCCAGGCGGCTACGGTTTTGTTTTTCATGGGTGCCGCGCTATTCGGGAGAAGTGGTGTCGCCCGCGCCCAGGGTCTTTTCCATGAGCACGATGTCGCGCCAGGCGCCGAACTTCCAGCCCACCGAGCGCATGATGCCCACATCGGTGAAGCCCAGGGCCCGGTGCACGCCGATCGAGCCTGCGTTGGCAGAGTCTCCAATCACCGCCAGCAGCTTGCGCACGCCAGCCGCTTCGGCCTGTACCGCCAGCTCGGCCAGCAGCTTGCGGCCCAGGCCCATGCCGCGGGCCTGATCGGCCACGTAGATCGAGTCTTCGGCCGAGAAACGGTAGGCCGGGCGGGGTTTGAACCAGTTGGCATAGGCAAAGCCCAGCACTTGACCGTCTTTCTCCGCAACCAGCCAGGGCAGGCCACGCGCCAGCACGTCAGCGCGGCGGCTTGCCATGTCGGCTTCGGAGGGGGGATCTATCTCGAAGGTGCCCGTGCCGTGGAGCACATGGTGTTGGTAAATGGCCGTGATGGCAGGAATATCGCTGTCAGTGCTGGGGCGGATAGAGGGCATTTTGGGGAAATGGATATAATCGCAGGCTTTGCAGCGTGTCGCTGGCCGGGTGGCCATGTCGCGTGTCTCAAGCGTTGCGAATATGGTTGCGAACACTGTGGCTTACGGCAAATGTTGCCGGAGTTCACCACCCGAAGGATAAATCATGGTCGTCATTCGACTCTCCCGCGGCGGCTCCAAGGGCCGTCCTTTCTTCAACATCGTCGTTGCTGACAAGCGCGTGCGCCGTGATGGCCGCTTCATCGAGCGCATCGGCTTCTACAACCCCACCGCCAAGGAATCTGAAGAAGGCCTGCGCATCGTGCAAGACCGTCTGGCTTACTGGGTGGGCGTTGGCGCCCAGTCCTCCCCCACGGTGGACCGCCTGATCAAGCAAGCCGCCAAGAAGGCTGCTTAAAGCTCCCTGAAAAGGGCGGGTTCCGTCGGCTGGTCTGGCGGAACCCGCCCTTTTCTCATTCTGGACTCACTGCCATGGCCACCACACCGTTGACCCTCGAACCCGCAGAACTGCCTGCCGACGCCGTTGAAGTGGGGCGCATCGCAGATGCCTGGGGCATCAAGGGCTGGTTCAAGGTGCTGTCGCACAGCAGCAATCCCGAGGCGCTTTTTTCGTCCAAACGCTGGTATTTGCAGCCTTCCGAGCGTGGTGCCAAGACCTTCAGCGGCACCGTGCTGCTGCCCATCCGCCAGGCCAAGGATCATTCGGACTCCGTGGTGGCCTGGGCGCAGGGCATTGATGACCGCAATGGTGCTGTGGCGTTGCGCGGTGCGCGGATTTTTGTGCCGCGATCCAGTTTTCCATCCACCTCCGAAGACGAGTACTACTGGGTCGATTTGATCGGTCTGTCGGTCTTCAACCGTGAAGGTGTGGCGCTGGGCGAGGTGCGCGAGTTGATGTCCACCGGTCCACAGGCCGTGCTGGTGCTGGCCTATGAGCAGGACGGCAAGGCACAGGAGCGCATGATTCCGTTTGTCTCGGCCTTCGTGGACAAGGTGGATCTGGCTGAAAAACGCATCACCGTGGACTGGCAGCCCGACTACTGACCGAGCCGTCACGAGCCGCGCCCTATGCGCTTTGACATCATCACCCTCTTTCCCGAGCTGTTCGCGCCCTTCCTGGCGAGCGGTGTGACCCGGCGCGCCTATGCCAGCGGCCAGGTCGATGTGCGCCTGTGGAACCCGCGCGACTACGCCGACGGCAACTACCGCCGGGTGGATGACCGCCCGTTTGGCGGTGGCCCGGGCATGGTGATGATGGCCGAGCCCCTGGTGCGGTGCCTTGCGGCCATCCGGGCAGAGCGTGGTGAGCCCGAGGGCGGCGAGGCGCCGCTGGTTCTTTTTTCCCCCATTGGCGAGTCGCTGAACCACGCCGCCGTGGAGCGCTGGTCTGCCAGCGAGGGGGCCGTGTTGCTGTGTGGACGCTATGAAGGCATAGACCAGCGGTTCATTGACACCTATGTGAATGTTCAGATGAGCCTGGGCGACTTCGTGCTCTCGGGCGGCGAGATTGCTGCCATGGCGCTGCTGGACGCCGTGGCGCGCCTGCAGCCCGGGGTGCTCAACGATGAGGGCAGCCACCAGCTCGACAGCTTCAATCCCGCGCTCGATGGCTTGCTGGACTGCCCGCATTACACGCGGCCCGAAGAGTGGGCAGGGCAGCAGGTGCCAGCGGCCCTCATGTCGGGTCACCATGCGCAGATCGAGCGCTGGCGGCGTGATCAGCGCCTGGCCACCACGGCCCGCCACCGGCCTGATCTCATCGATGCCGCGCGCAAAGCGGGGCGTTTGGCGCCCGCCGATGAAGCTGTATTGGCCAAGCTCGGCTGAATTGCTATAATCAAAGGCTTTTCGATCCTCTGGCCGGCCGTTTTGACTGGGAGTTCTCCCGCAAAACACTGAGACGTCAATCCCGACGCAGCCATTTTTGGCGCGGACAAGATCACTAGGAAACTCACATGAACCTGATCCAGACCCTGGAAGCGGAAGAAATTGCCCGCTTGAACAAGACCATCCCCGAATTCGCCCCTGGTGACACCGTCATCGTGAGCGTGAACGTGGTGGAAGGTACCCGCAAGCGTGTGCAGGCCTACGAAGGCGTGGTGATTGCCAAGCGCAATCGCGGCCTGAATAGCGGCTTCACCGTGCGCAAGATCTCCAGCGGCGAAGGCGTGGAGCGTACGTTCCAGACCTACAGCCCGCTGATCGCCAGCATCGAAGTCAAGCGCCGCGGTGACGTGCGCCGTGCCAAGCTGTACTACCTGCGTGACCGCAGCGGCAAGTCGGCGCGTATCAAGGAAAAGCTGCCTTCGCGCGTCAAGGCTGCTGCTACCGCCGCTTAATTCAAGCAAGGCGAGGGCCTGTCCTGACAAGCCGCTACAGCATATGCCTGTAGCGGCTTTTTTTTGGTCCGTGGAACCTGCTTTTTGTGAACCCTTCTTCTCCTCCTGCTGTCTCATCGGTCATTGCGCCTCTGTCGAGCCTGCCCGACTTTGACCCTCGCACGGTGCCGGTGGT
>NZ_QAIM01000265.1:4776-8360 GCF_003061035.1 Acidovorax sp. HMWF018 | reverse complement strand
GCACGGTGCCGGTGGTCGGGGTGGATGCGCACCTGCCCGCCGTGCCCCTGGCTGTGCAGACGCCCGATGCGCTGCGTGCGCGTTTTGCACAGCCACCCCGGTGGGAGCCGGAGGTGGTGCTGGAAAAGAAGTTCATGAACCGCGAGCCAGCCCACGCGTCCGTGTTGCTGGCGATCGTGTTGCGCGAGCAACCCATGGTGCTGTTGACGGAGCGCACCGCACATCTGTCCACCCATTCCGGGCAGGTGGCCTTCCCGGGCGGGCGGGCTGATCCGGAAGACGCCAGTGCTGCTGAAACCGCCTTGCGCGAAGCGCAGGAGGAGGTGGGCCTGGTCCGTGAATTTGTCGAGGTACTGGGGACCTTGCCCACCTACGTGACCGGCTCGTCATTCATCATCACCCCGGTGGTCGCCCTTGTGCAGCCGGACTGTGTGCTTCGGCCCAACCCGTATGAGGTGGCCGACCTGTTTGAGGTACCGCTGGCCTTTTTGCTCGACCCAGCTCACCATCGCCGCCATGTGTTTGACCGTGATGGCGTGCACCGCGAATGGTTCTCCATGCCCTACCAGCAAGGCGACAAGACCCATTTCATCTGGGGCGCCACGGCTGGCATGCTGCGCAATTTCTACCGGTTCATGATGGCTGAATGAAGCACCCCTGAGGCGCTTCGCGCGGACGCACCCGGTGTGTGGCAGCGCGACCCCTCACGTGGGGCTCTGGCTTCGGCCATGTGGGCTTTGAGGGCTGCGGGTGGGGTCCCCGCTTCATTGGAGGATGTGTTGCTGAGGTTCGGCGGAATCACGTGCTCCCGTGGCTTGGCGCCAGTATCATTGCCCCCCATGAGTTTCTTTGCCATCCTGTTCGCTCTGCTGATCGAGCAGGCACGCCCTCTGGCTCGCAGCAATCCCATCCACGCGGGGCTGCGTGCATGGGCCTTGTCCGTGAGCCGCAATTTCGACGCGGGCAAATCGCACCACGGGTGGGTGGCGTGGAGCCTCGCGGTGCTCGTTCCCGCACTGGTCACACTGGGCATCCACTGGCTGCTGCTGTGGGGTCTCGGCTGGCCGTTTGCGGTGCTCTGGAGCGTGGCGGTGCTATATGTCACGCTGGGTTTTCGGCAGTTCAGCCACCACTTCACCGGCATCCGCGATGCGCTGGAAGAGGGGGACGAAGACGCGGCGCGCGAGCGCCTCGCGCACTGGCAACAGGTGGATGTGGGCGCGCTGCCGCGCAGCGAGATCGTGCGCCATGTGATCGAGTATTCGGTGCTGGCTGCGCACCGGCATGTATTTGGGGTGTTGGCGTGGTTCTCGGTGCTGGCTGCGCTGGGTCTGGGGCCGACGGGGGCGGTGCTGTATCGCCTGGCTGAATTTGTCTCTCGCTACTGGCATTACAAGCAGCGCACCGGCGCATTGCCTGCCAGCGAGTCCTTGCAGCAGGCGTCCGCCCAGGCCTGGACTGCCATCGACTGGTTGCCTGCGCGGCTCACGGCACTGAGCTTTGCGGTTGTCGGCAGTTTTGAAGAAGCGATTGAAGGCTGGCGTTTTCATGCGCAGCGGTTTCCCAACGACAACGATGGTGTGGTTCTTGCCGCCACTGCAGGGGCCATCAATGTGCGCCTGGGCGGTGAGGCGTTGAAGGCGCGCACTGAGCTGCATGCGCCACAGGGTCTGGAGATTGATGCCGACATGGGCGACAGCGACTCCACCCCCGGCCGCGAGCCTGAAGTAGGCCACCTTCGTAGCGTGGTGGGCCTGGTGTGGCGCTCGGTGGTGGTCTGGATGCTGCTGCTGGCGCTGCTGACGCTGGCCCGGTTGCTCGGCTAGCCCGTTCACCTGTCGTGCCATCTCGCGTGGCGCCGCTGGCATACGCCGGTCAATACCGGGTGTGACTCAGCTCTTCAAATAAATCGCTATATATTTTGTAGCGAGAAGGGCTTATTCCTCCAGCGCTTTGGCCCTTTTTGACTGCATCCAGCACACCGCACCCCGGCTCATGCAGGTGGGTGCAGTTGTAGAACTTGCAGGCCGTTGCATGCTCGGCGATGTCGGGCATACAGGCCGCCAGCTGCATGGGGGCGATATGGTGCAGCCCGAATTCCTGGAACCCTGGCGAGTCGATCAGTGCCGTGGTGCGCGCCGCATCCATCCAGTACCAGTGGGTGCTGGTGGTAGTGTGTTTGCCTGAATTCAGGGCCTGCGAGATTTCTCCGGTGAGCACCGAGGCGCCCGGCACCAGCAGGTTGATCAGCGTGCTCTTGCCGGACCCCGACGGGCCCAGCACCAGCGTAGTCTTGCCCTGCAAGTGTTCCATGAGCAGGGCGCGGTCCACATCGCTGGACAGTGCCAGAGATAGCGGCAGCACGCCATAGTGTTTGCCTGCGCCCATGTGCCGGTACGGCAGCAGTCGCTCCCATGCGCGGGCGAAGGGTTCGACCAGATCACTCTTGTTGAGTGCAATGACGGGTTTGATGCCCTCCGCCTCTGCAGCAATCAGTGCCCGTGATAGCTGGCTTTCGGAGAACACCGGTTCCGCCGCAATCAGGATGAGCACCTGATCGAGGTTGGCGGCGAAAGATTTGGTGCGAATCTCGTCCTGTCGGTAGAACAGGTTGCGCCGTTCCTTGACCTTTTCGATGGTGCCTTCTTCGCCTTGCCCAGGCGGCGGTGCCTGCCATAGCACATGGTCGCCAACGACGGCCTGGCTTTTTTTACCGCGGGGGTGGCAGATGCGGCGCTCCCCATCCGGGGTCTCGACCATGCAGTGGCGCCCATGGCTGGCCACCACGGTACCTTCCATGAGGGCGCTGCGTTCAGCCATGGTGGGCCTGCCTCACAGTGCGACCAGTGCGTCGAACTGGGTGGCGCACTCGAAGTCGGTGCTGGAGATGCCATGCACGTCGTGCGTGTTCAGTCGCACCACGCAGCGGTTGTAGTGCACAGACAGATCGGGGTGGTGGTCTTGCGCATTGGCGATGAAAGCCAATGCGTTCACGAACGAGATCGTCTCGTAGTAATTGGCAAAGTGGTAGGTCTTCTCGATGGCGACGTTGGCGCCGTCGCCGCTGAGGCTCCAGCCCTCCAGTTTGGCCAGGTTTGCTACTATTTCTGTAGCTGTCAGGGCGCGGCGGGTCAGCGTGGACCAGTCTTTTTTCTTCAACATGGTAGTCATGGGTGAGCAGGGGTTTGCATGCGCGCCAGCCGTTCTGTGGCGGGTGGATGCGAGTAGTAAAACTTCACGTAGACCGGGTCTGGAGTGAGCGTGGAGGCGTTGTCTTCGTACAGCTTGAGCAAGGCCGACGACAGGTCGGCGCCGCTGGCCTGGGCCGCGGCATATGCGTCCGCCTGGAACTCATGGCGACGCGATTGTTGCGAAAACAGCGGCGAGATGAAGAAGGTAAATACCGGAACGACCAGCATGAAAAGCAGCAGTGCCAGCGCATCATTGGGTGCGGCGGCCATGGCCGGGTCCAGCGAGAGGTTGGGCCGCACACCCAGCCCGGTGTAGAACCAGACCTGTGTGGAAAGCCAGCCCAGCAGCGCAAAGCCCGCCAGGCTGAGCGCAAACATCATCACGATGCGCTG